>JACZXR010000070.1 GCA_022571535.1 Deltaproteobacteria bacterium
CCGCAAAGGCGCAAAGGACGCCAAGTTCGGAGAAATAGGAAAATATTTTTCTTTGCGGTCTTGGCGTCTTGGCGCGAAAAACTTTGTTGAAGTCGTTCTGTTGAACATTTTATCGGTAAGAATCTAAAATAGGAAGGAGCTATTTATGGCGATCAAGGAGATTACTCCCCAGGAAGCCTTTGACGTGCTCACTAAAGAGTCAGGATCCGTGTACATCGATGTGCGCACGGTGGAGGAATTTGTGTCGGGCCATCCTGATGGTGCGGTGAATATTCCCGTTGCCTTTCCTGACCCGGGCCAGGGAATGGCGTTCAACACGGAGTTTGCTCAGGTTGTTGAGGCCCATTATCCCAAGGACAGGAAGATTATCGTAGGATGCCAGGCCGGTCCCCGATCGGATTCAGCCGCACGGGTGCTTCAAGACACGGGCTATCAGGATGTCTCTAGTGTGCGTGGAGGATTCGGCGGCTTGCGGGACCCATTTGGGCAGGTCACTGCTCCGGGCTGGGCCAGCCTGGGCCTACCGGTAAGCCGGGAAAATGGTGAAGGCGTGAGCTACGAGTCTTTGGCGGCCAAAAAAAAATAGCACAGCTGAAAGCAGAATACAGACTACGGACGAGGACTCTGGACTCCCGACTATTGACTACAGACTACCGACCACTGACTACTGTATTCTGACTACTGACCACGGACTAAAGAATGCGGACTAGATGAAGTGAGCGACAACCTTTATTTCAAGCAGATTGAAATCGGTCCCATGCAGAACTTTGTCTATCTGGTGGGATCCAAGGAGACACGCAAGGTGGCGGTGGTGGATGCGGCATGGGACATCGAGAAGATTTTGCGGATTGCCACTGAAGATGAAATGGAAGTAAGCCATGCCTTTGTCACCCACACGCACCCCGACCACGTGGGCGGGCAGTTTTCCGGCGTTCAAATAGAGGGGGTCACCGAGCTGCTTGAGAAGGTCAAGGTCAAGGTGGTCATCCATAAGGCAGAGGCAGAGTTTCTCAAATCGCTTTCCCCCTCAGACCTCATCAAGGTAGAGAGTGGAGACGAGATCGACCTGGGAGGGGTCCGGATCAAGTTGATTCACACGCCGGGCCATACCCCCGGGTCCCAATGCTTTCTGGTCGATAATCGCCTCGTATCTGGAGATACCCTTTTTGTCGGCTCTTGCGGCAGGGTTGACCTGCCGGGGAGCAATGCTGAAGAGATGTACTTTAGCCTCACCCAGAGGCTGATGAATCTCCCGGATGAGACCATCCTTTTCCCGGGCCACAACTATGCCGACAAGCCCATCTCCACCCTCGGGGAGCAGAAAACGACCAATCCCTATCTCCAGTTCCAATCCCTCAGAGATTTCCTTGCGGCTATGGGTTATGCGTAAGGCAGAGAGCATGATTTCGAATTTCGAATTTCGAATTTCGAAATTTCAATTTTCCGCCCTTGTTCTCCTTCCCTTTGTTCTTCTGCTCACTTCCTGCGAGTCGGAACTCATCCAGAAACAGGAGCAGCAGATCCAAAAGATGCAGCTAGAGATCACGCGCCAGCGCGAGGAGATCGAGGAACTCAAGCTGGCCAGAATCAAGGTGGACCAGAAAAGACAGGACTGCAATCGTGCCTTCCGTGAATTTGAGAAGGCTCAGAAGCTCAAGGATTCCGACCAGGCCATCGCACTGTACCGCGAGGGTCTAAGGCTCTGTCCCGACGATGATGTGGCCCATTACGAGCTGGGAAAAATCCTGTTGGCAAAAGGACAGACCAAAGAAGCCAGGGAGGAGTTTGAGACCGCCTTGGGGATCAATCCAGACTTTCAATCCGCCAGACGCGAGCTAAAAGCCCTCCAGGAGAGAAAGTAGGGGTTTTTAATGAGTTTGCGCCCTTAGCAGGTCCCCCCTCTTAGGGTAGATAAAAAATTCCCCCTTGGGGGGGGCTTGACATCACCACGCATTTAGCAATAAGCTTCGCCGGCAAATGGAGGAATTTATCTCCTAAACATCTTTTTAGGGAGGGATTATGAAAAAGGGAACTCTATACCTGTTTTCACTGGCAGTGGTTTTTGCCTTTCTTGCCAGCGCTTCGAGCAGTGCCTTGGGCGCTGAGTTCTATAAAAACAAAACCATCCGTTTCGTCGTGGGCTACTCACCCGGCGGAGGCTACGACACCTATACCCGGGCAGTGGCACGCCACATGGGCAAATACATTCCGGGAAATCCGACGCCCATCGTCCAGAACATGACCGGCGGCGGGAGCCTCATCGCTGCCAACTACATTTACAACAGGGCAAAACCGGATGGGTTAACCGTGGGCAACTGGAACGGCGGGCTCATCCTGCAGAAAACGCTCGGTGAAAAAAAAGCAAGATTCGAGGGCGATAAGTTCGGCTGGGTCGGCGCCCCAGTGAAGGGTCTACCCGCCTGCGCCATCATGGGATTTACCGGATTGAAGACACTAGAGGATGTCATGAAATACGGGAAACGCCTGAAAATGGGCGCTACCAGGGCAGGATCGACTACTGACGACTTGCCGAAGATCCTGAACAAAACCCTGGGGACTAACTTTGACGTGATCTCCGGCTACAGGGGAACCGCAACGATCCGCATCGCCATGCAGAAGGGAGAGATCGACGGCGCCTGCTGGGGATGGGAGTCGATGGGTGTCACCGCCAGGGCTATGCTGGACGCGAAGGGGGATGAAAAGTTGATTCCGTTCCTTATCCAGGGCAAGGATAACTCGCCGGAGGTCAGGAATCTTCCCCAGGTTACGAACGTGATCAAGGGTAAGGATAACCTGTCTACCTTCAACGCATGGATGGCGACATACCAGTTTCAGCGGCCGATTTCACTCCCTCCAGGGACACCCAAAAGCCGGCTAAATATTCTGCGGAAGGCCTATGCGGCCGTTATGAAAGACCCGCAATTCCTGGCCGAGGCCAAGAAATCCAAGCTCATCATAAACTATGTGTCCGGTCCAGAAATTGAAAAGTACGTCCACCAGATCATGAACACCCCTGCGAAGGCAAAGGAAGCTCTCTCGTTCCTGGTGAGAAAGAAAAAGAAGAAATAGCCACGTAATCTATGGAGTACCTGGACTCTTTTTACTCCGGCCTTATAAACATCCTACCCTTCTCTACCCAGGGCCAATCCTCATTCCTGTTCATGTTGTTAGGGATCTCGATTGGCTTTGTGGTGGGGCTCCTGCCAGGGCTGGGGGGGGCTACAACCCTGGCCCTGATGCTCCCCTTCATATACAAAATGGATCCCACGACGGCCTTTGCCTTTCTCCTGGGCTCTAACGCCGTCACTGCAACGACCGGCGACATCACCTCGGTCCTTTTTGGCGTCCCCGGTGAAGGGATCACGGCCGCGACGATCGTTGACGGCCATCCCATGGCCAAGAAGGGGGAGGCGGGGAGGGCCCTGGGGGCCGCCCTGATGAGCTCCCTGGTAGGAGCGGTCTTCGGCGCCTTCGCCCTGGCCCTAGCGATACCCCTTGTCAAGCCACTCGTCCTCTCTATCGGCGCTGCTGAATTCTTCATGCTTGCCATTGTGGGGATCACCTTTGTCGCTTCCCTTAGCGGCCGTAACATCTTCAAGGGTCTCACCGCGGGGGCCCTGGGCCTCGTCCTCGCCATGGTCGGACTTGACCCCATAGAGAGCGTGCCACGCTTTACCCTCGAGCCGATCCTCGGGGAAGGCGGTGGGCTCTTCTTGTGGGATGGAGTCGCCCTCGTAGCGGTGACCGTGGGACTCTTCGCCATCCCTGAGATCGTCGATCTGGCCGTCCAGGAAGGCGCCATAGCCAAGCAGAACGTAGGCAAACTGGGCGGTGTCTGGCAGGGCGTTAAGGACACCTTTATCCACTGGAAGCTGGTGCTTCGCTGCAGTGCCATCGGCGCCTACATCGGTCTCCTTCCAGGGCTGGGGGGTGGTCCGGCGCAGTGGATAGCCTATGCCCATGCGGTCCAGAGTTCGCCGGACAAGGAGCGCTTCGGCAAAGGCGCTATAGAAGGAGTCCTTGGGCCGGGGGCGGCCAACAACTCCAAGGAGGGAGGGTCTCTGGTCCCGACCATCGCCTTCGGCGTTCCTGGAAGCGTCTCGATGGCAATCCTGCTGGGGGCCTTTATCATTCAAGGCATCGTGCCGGGCCCGGATCTGCTGGACCCCGACAAGTACCTGACTCTTACCTTTTCCTTTGTCTGGATCATAGTTGTGTCCAACATCATTACGGTCGCAGTCTGTTTTCTTTTCCTAAACCAGATAGCGAAGATTACCTTCGTCAAGGGAACTTATCTCATCCCCTTTCTCCTCCTCCTCGTCTACCTTGGGGGTTTCGCCGTTAAGAACAGCTTTGGCGATATGGCTATGGTCCTTCTGTTCGGGACGCTGGGATGGTTCATGGTCCGCTTTGACTGGCAGAGACCGCCGTTGCTTATAGGCTTGGTTTTAGGGAATATAGCGGAAAGTAACCTCTTTATCGCGTCGAAGATCTACGGATTGAGCTGGCTTATTCGACCCGGAGTCATTTTACTCTTTTTGCTGCTCCTCAGTGGTATCTTATATCCCCTCTACCAGAACTATCGGGAGAAACAAAAGAAAATAGCGGCTAGGCTAGACGCAACCCAGAAGCCTAGATCAGAGACGACAGAGGAGATCCCGAAGAGGACCCGCCTTTACAACAGTCTGTTTGCCCTTTTCTTTGTGCTGATTTTTGCCTATGTGCTGCGCGAGGTCTTCTTTGGTTTTGGTGAGGACGAGGACCGGGCAGCTCTCTTCCCCCTGATCATTGGTATTCCCGGTCTGATCCTGGCCCTTAGTGCCTTTGGCAAGGAGGTGTTCACCACAACCAAGGTGGTGACCGACGATGAAGTGCCATCTTGGGAGGAGCCGGACGTGGAGCCGGACGTGGCCCGCCAGCGGATGATTTCCATAATCATGTGGACTTTGGGATTCTTCTTCTCCATCTGGTTCGTGGGATTTATATACTCATCCGTTATAGCCACCTTTCTCTATCTCAAGGTCGGGGGACGAGAACCTTGGCTCATGAGCATTTTCTTGACGATAGTAGCCTGGCTCTTTTTCTATGGTCTCTTCGACTACATGCTTCACCTTCCCTTCCCTGACGGCCAGCTCCAAATTTGGCTGGGCTGGGCATAGGCCCAGACCGTCGTGCAGGCTAATCAAGTCGCCTCTACCATCCAGTCGTTGATAGACCTTATTGGTGTTGCCCTGCTAAAAACCCTCTGTTATGATCCCGCCCGGATTAAAGGACAGCTGCCTATTCGAAAAAGGAGCTAAATTTCCATTGTCCAGAAAGGAGGATCTATATGATGAAAAGGTGTTTAACCCTGCTCACGCTGGTAGTTGTTCTCGCCCTTGCGGCCGGTGCTTCGACCGCAGCGCTGGGTGAAGAATTTTACAAGGGCAAGACCATCCGTTTCATCGTCGGTTTTTCGCCCGGGGGAGGTTACGACACCTATACCCGGGCAGCGGCGCGCCATATCAGCAAGTACATCCCGGGAAACCCTGTCCCCATTGTGCAGAACATGACCGGCGCTGGTAGCCTCATTGCCGCCAACTACATCGCCAAGAGGGCTAAACCAGACGGGTTAACCGTGGGGGTCTGGAACGGGGCATATGTCTTACAGCAGGTGCTGGGCGATAGAAAAGTTAAATTCAGGGGCGATCAGATTGGCTGGGTCGGCGCCCCCGTTAAAGGGTTTCCCACGTGCGCCGTCATGGGCTATACCGGCCTAAAGAGAATCCAGGATGTCATGAAATCCGGAAAACGCATCAAGATAGGTGCCACTAGGGCCGGAGGGACTACCCACGACTTGCCTGTGATCCTAAACAGAACCCTGGGAACTAATTTCGATGTGATCACGGGTTATAGTGGAACCGCCACGATCCGCATCGCCATGCAGAAAAGAGAGGTGGACGGTGCCTGCTGGGGATGGGAGTCCATGAGTGTCACTGCCAGGGCTATGCTTGACGCAAAAGGGGATGACAGACTGATACCGATTCTTACCCACGACGACGCCAACGACCCGGAGATCAAGCATCTCCCCCAGGTTGCCGACCTCATCAAGGGCGAGGACAACCTGGCCACATTTCGCGCGTGGGTGGCACAGTACGCGTTTCAGCGACCACTCTCCCTACCTCCCGGAACACCCAAAGCGCGGCTGAACACTCTGCGGAAGGCCTACGCGGCCACTCTGAAAGACCCGCAATTCCTGGCCGAGGCGAAGAAGTCTAAGCTGATCATCAAGTACGTGTCCGGGCCAGAAATTGAAAAACACGTTGCCACTCTTTTGGCGACACCAGCGAAGGCGAAAGAGGCGCTCCAGTTCCTGGTAAGAAAGAAAAAGAAGAAAAAGTAGGGGATCGCTGCTAATCCAAGAGGGCGTGCCAGGGCTAGGGGGGTATAACAACTCTGGCCCTGCTGCCCCCTTTATTGCCTCCCGGGTTCTGATACCCCCCATCTGTTGATCCCCCTTCAGCCACCATCTATAATCAGTTGGATGGTTCGAAGGCTTCTCTGTTTTATTCTCTTAATCCTTCTGCTGAGCGGGTGTGGTATTCAACGCTCGCTGCCACTTCCGTTCTTCAAACCGATGACGGAAGAAGACGAGGTAAAAATCAGTCGGGAATTTCGTCGCGAGGCCAAGAAACACCTCGAGCTGGTAAGCAACCCTGAGCTTAATAGGTACATCGACAAGGTGGCCAGAAGAATCCTCTCTGTCATGGGGCCTCAGCCATTCGAGTACCGCTTTTTCGTGGTAAAGAATTCTCAACTGAACGCCTTTGCAGTCCCCGGGGGATCCATCTATGTGCACACCGGCCTCATCGAACGAGTCAACAGTACAGACGAGCTTGCTGGTGTCCTGGGCCACGAAATCATTCACGTGAAATCCCGCCACATAGCGCGCATGTCCGGGCCGGATCCAATAAGCCTCCTAGGACTCCTGGGCGTTTTTCTGGCGGGTGGCGGCCCCCAGGCACAGGCAGCTGGGGCGTTGAGTCAGGGCTTGGCTGCAACCCGGCAGCTATCTTATAGCCGGAAGGTGGAGCAGGAGGCCGATACCCTCGGCGTAAAATACATGGCGGAGGCTGGTTACGACCCGAGGGGGGCCCTGAGATTCCTCAAGCTTATCGATCAGGAGAGGATTCTGAACCCGGTCGATATCCCTTCTTATATGCTCACGCACCCGCTGACGCAGGAGCGCATAGGATCGGTGAGCCTTTTGGTTCGCTCCCTAGGGGTCCAGCGTCCGAGGGCGGAGCGTCCGGACCCGATAAAAAGAGTCCAACTGATATTGCGCCTGGAAAAAGGGGAGGTGGATCGGGTTATAGAAGAGCTTAAAAAGCTGGTCAGTCAAAATCCAGAAAAGGCCGAGCCCAAACACCTCCTCGGCATGGCCTATCATTATAATCGTATGTGGGCGCTGGCCCGAGAGGGCTACGAAGAGGCAAGGAGCCTCGATCCTAACATCCCGGGGATCGACCGAGATCTGGGTCGACTCTTTACCCAAACTGGAGAGTTTCGTTTAGCCCACGAAGCCTTCAAGCGCTCATTGGTTGCAGAGGCTAAGGAGCCTTTAACCTATCTCTATCTGGGAAGGCTCTTTGAGAAGGAATCTCAATTCGGCGAGGCCGTAGGTGCCTACCTCAGGGCCACCAACCTGTCACCCTTGTGGGACGAACCACCCCGCCGCCTGGGTGTGGTCTATGGAAAGATGAACCGCCTGGGGGACGCCTATTACTACCTGGGGCGGTCCTACCTTCTGCAAGACGAGGATGAGAAGGCTATCGCCGCCCTGGAGCGGGCGGTAGATAATTTCGGCGAGGCCTCTCCTCGAGGCGATCTTATCAGGGACGAGATTGAATTCATCAGAGAAAGGTCTTAGGGGTTTCCCCCGTGGAGTCGCGGTCCATTACTCCACAGGGGGGGAGAAGCGGAAGCTCTTCCCTTTGGTCGACCACGGGTTTTGAACCCCGTGTTCGATATAACTTGATTTCAGAGGCCTTCCATAAGTCCGGCCAATTCGGCCCTGGCCACATAATGATCCCAGACCTTTTGCACCACCGCCATCTGCCTGCGCCCCTCGGCCACCCGGATGACCTCATCGTCGGTATAGTGACGTACCGGTCCTAAGACGGAGGCATAGTAGAGTCTTGCGGCACTCTCCTCCAGGTCAACGCAGGCGGTAAAGGTCCACTCAATCGACCTCCCTCCGACAATGGAGCCGTGCCCGCGCAGGATCGCTGCCTCTCCGGAACCCAGGGTTCGCGCCACGGCATCGCCCTGCTCATCGGTATGGATCAGGGCGGGATCTTGATATACGGGGATCGGGCCGGGACCGAAGAAAGCCCCCGTGTTGGAAGCAGGAACGAGGGGCCAGTCAGCCATGCTCAGGACCACCACCATACGATTGTGCAGGTGGGCTATGCTCTGAATGTCCTGCCTTACACGATAGGTACGGGTATGCATGGGTAGCTCAGAGGGGAGCTTCCATTTTCCCTCCATAAGCGCACCGCTCAGATCGGAGATCAGAATGTCCCCTGATGTAACCGACGCCCGGCTTATAGGATGGGGGTTTATTAAAAATCGATCCGTTTCCGGAATTCTAACGCTGATGTGACCGCTGTAATCGACCAGCCCTGCAACAAAGAGCATTCGACAGGCCGTGGCCACTTTCTTTTTGAGCTTCTCTATCTCTGACACGGGCTTTTCCTTTCTCTATCCCTGAGGTGCTTAATGAGTTCTGAGGTG
>JACZXR010000568.1 GCA_022571535.1 Deltaproteobacteria bacterium
CCAGCGAGACTCTTCCCATTTTTCTCACCCACTTGGAAAATCATTTCGATGTGACGATCGGGACCCGCCGAAAAGCCGGCGCTGCGATTGAGGTCCACCAGCCATTATACCGAGAGCTTCTGGGACGAACATACACGACGCTCTCAAACTTACTACTGGGATTACGGGTTTCGGATTTCACCTGTGGTTTCAAGGGATTTCGACGAGAAGCGGCCCGAGATCTCTTTTCCCGGCAACAGCTTAAAAACTGGAGCTTTGACGTCGAGATTCTCTATCTTGCCCAACTCAAAGGATACCGGATCTTAGAGGCGCCTGTGACGTGGCGAGATAATCGGGGCACCAAGGTCAGGCTGTGGAGGGATTCGATCACTTCTTTTTTAGGGCTCCTCCAGATCCGTCTCTATGACTATCACGGGAAATACCAGTGAGTAGGACCTTCACCACGCAAAGTTGGCTGCGACCTTGGATTGCCGCATGTCTTTTAGGTGGAGGGGTCTTTCTCCTGGTTGCCTTCACCTCTTCTCACTACGGGCTAACCTGGGATGAGCCCAACTACTTTGTCGCTTCAGACCTGGAAGTTCAGTGGTTCGGCGAGCTCTTTCGAGGGCTGGTCCGGGGAGATCTTGGCTCGGTCCTGAGCGATGAGAAGATTGAGTCGGCTTGGCGCTGGGACCCCTACCACGTGCCCCACCCACCTTTTTCCCGCCTTCTCGCGGGACTGACAAAAGCGGCCCTCTCACCCTTTATAGACAAATTCACCGCTTACAGGGTTGCCCCGGCTCTGTTCTTTGCCCTGCTGGTGGCCGTTATGTACCTATGGATGGCTGCGCTCTTTGATCGCGCGACCGGATTGTTTTCGGCCCTGGCACTGGTCCTGATGCCCAACCTGTTCGGTTTTGCCCATTTTGTCGTGACCGATATGCCCCTGACCACCCTGTGGCTGTTAACGGTCTACTGCTTCGTGAAAGGACTAAGAGACTGGAGGTGGAGCCTTGTTCTAGCTGTGGTGTGGGGACTAGCCCTTGCTACTAAATTCCCAGCATTTCTAATACCTATTCCGTTGCTTCTCTGGGCGCATCTGTACCACCGTCACTACTATCACAACAACGTGTTCTCTATGATTTTTTTGAGCCCTATAATCATGGTAAGCCTCCAACCCTACCTGTGGCACAAGACCCTTCCGCGGATTGCCATGTTTCTCTACGACAGCGTGAGCCGAGGATTCCGGCCTGAGGTCAACTACGCTATTTTTTTCTTCAACAAAATCTATGTCTCAAGCAACGTCCCCTGGTATTATCCCTTTTTCATGACAGCCGTCACGATACCAGAAACCATCCTCATACTAATCCTCATTGGGCTCATTGCCATTGCAAGGCTCAAGGCCCAAAGGGAAATCATGGTCCTGTTTTTATTCAATGCCGTGTTCATACTTTCTATGGGTCTTCTCCCTGGGGCTGTGCTCCACGATGTAAACCGGTTGATGCTCCCGGTTCTTCCGTTTCTTGGTGGTCTAGCCAGTTGCGGTTTTTTTGTTTTAGTCAGAACCGTGACTGACCAATCTCAAAAATTAACGATCTTGCAAGGGGTGAAGAACCTTCGGGGCAAGCTGATCGGGGTTATTTTTCTCTTGGTCCTCTTTCAACCGGCCTTGGACCTATTGATCTACCATCCGTATCAGTTGAGTTATTATAACCGACTGGTTGGAGGAATCCGGGGGGCCTACCAACGCGGACTCGAGGTAACCTATTTCATGGAGGCCTTGACTCCTGAGTTTCTCAGATTCCTCAATAAGGAGTTGCCGCCCAATGCGGTCATCAATGCCTCCGTTAGCAACTTCATGTTAAACTACTATCAGAAGGAAAACCGCCTGCGGCGCGATATTCGGATCACTGATTCCGGAGACTTTGACTACTATATCCTATTGACCCGGCAGAGCGTCTTGTCACAAGCCGATCGGCTTTTGATCTATAATAATCCCCGACCCTATACTTCAGTGCTGCTTGACGGCGTGCCTCTAGTCTCCGTTTACAAGGTAGAGGATCCCGCTTAGTAATCAAGTTATATCGAACACGGGGTTTGAATCCCCGTGTTCGACCAAAGGGGAGAGCTGCCGCTTCTCCCCCCCTGTGGAGTAATGGACCGCGACTCCACGGGGGAAACCCCATCGGTCCTTCGACCTTGCTCAGGATGGTGAGCTTGTCGAACCACTTTGTGCCCGCCTCAAGAGGCGGGGTTTACATTAAATCAAACGGGCCCCTGTGTGGGGCCATGTCTTCCTGGGCCGCCGGTCAGTCACCACGATAGTTGCTTACCGATAAAAAGTTCAACAGAACGGCTGCAACAATGTTTTTCGCCCAAGCCTGTCCT
>JACZXR010000569.1 GCA_022571535.1 Deltaproteobacteria bacterium
TAGATTTAATGTAAACCCCGCCTCTTGAGGCGGGCACAAAGCCGATGGGGTTTCCAAAGGGGAGAAGCGGAAGCTCTCCCCTTTGGTCGAACACGGGGATTCAAACCCTGTGTTCGATATAACTTGATTACGTTCACGGTCACGATCAAGGGCGCGCAAATCAATTCTAAAAATCCATAAAAGGCGACATAGAGGAGAGGTAAGGATCAGCATGCGGGCTTTTGAGGAGAGGCATATGGGCAAAAACCTTCAAGACTTTCTCCGACAACTGGATAAAAAACTTTCGCATGACCTCCTACGGATCGAGCGGACGGTATCCCCTGAAAAATATGAAGTCACTGCCTTGCTGCAACACCTGGAGAACGAGGGGAAATTCCCCGCGCTGCTTTTTGAAAATCCGCGCAACCTCAAAGGAGAAACGTCTCCCTTTCCGCTCTTGAGCAATGTCTTTGCAAGCAGGCGTCGTTGTGCCTTAGCTCTAGGAATGGACCCTGACGAAGATAGACTACCATTAAGCCTGGAGTACGCGCGGCGAGAAAAAATGCTCATTTCTCCCGTAACTGTTTCGGCCCGGGAGGCCCCGGTCAAGGAGGTTGTGAAGCAGGGAGAAGACGCGAGCCTTTATGATTTCCCGATTGTGCGTCACCATGCTATGGACCCTGCCCCTTATATCGACATGACCCCGGTGATGAAAGATCCAGACGAAGGCTTCTACAATGTCGCGTTTCTTCGAAACATGGTAAAAGGGCCGAAACTGCTGGGCATTCACATGTCCCCCAGGCATAACTGGCAGATACACCGAAAGAATGAAGAAAAGATGCGGCCAACGCCCGTAGCCATCGTTATAAGCCACCATCCGGCATTTTATCTGGGAGCTTTGAATGTCTCACCCTTCGGTGTGGATGATTATGCCCGTATAGGGGCCATCATGGGAGGGCCGGTCCGACTCACGGCTTCCGAGACCTGGGGAAACGATTTTATGGTGCCTGCGGATGCAGAGATCGTGATCGAAGGAGAAATCCCACCCAAAGTAAGGGAGGTAGAAGGACCCTTCGGAGAATTCACCGGCTATTACGGCCCCCAGAGGCTCCGCCCTGTGATTCAAGTGACGGCGATCACTCACCGTCGCAATGCTGTTTTCCAGCACATCTTTACAGGGCACCGCGATACCTGGGTCCTTGGGGGAATTCCCAAAGAGGGGAGTCTCTTCAATTTGATACGGGGAATCGTGCCCACTGCAAAGGCGGTTCACTTCCCTATCTCGGGTTGCTGCCGGTTCCATTGTTACATCTCGATCGACAAAAAGGTTGACGGGGAGACCAAGCAAGCGGCACTGGCGGCGCTGGCCGGGTGCGATTTCGTCAAGCACGTTGTAGTGGTAGATGCGGATATCGATATCTATAACGAAGGAGAGGTCATGTGGGCCGTAGCCACGCGGGTGCAGGCAGACCAGGACGTGGACTTCATAAAGAACGCCAAGGGTAATACACTCGACCCGTCTCAGACCGATAATATCATGACCACGAAGATGATTATCGACGCATCCCGACCAGTCCAGAGACCCTTTGCTGCCAGGGTGTCGGTACCGAAGGAAGCGATGGATCGAGTCGACCTTGAAGATTTTATTCCTCGTGGTGTCCTGGAGCGGCTGCCTAAGGTCTGAGGCCTCATCCCAGATTGACATGCTATCCCGTTATCAGGTATTCTCCGCTCAAAGTGAGGGATCGCAGGTTAGTTTGGGCCGGGGGTAGTCGCCTGGGGTCTTCGAGGGTGGGTTGACCGGTGTTCTTCGGGAATTCTTGGATTCACGTCGGCATGTCTCAAAAGGAACTTCTGAATATTTAGCAAAGGAGGAAAAAACTATGAACCAGTTCCAGTTTTCTCGCCGTATTTTCTTGCAAACCATGGCCAGCATCGCCGCCGCGGCCGCTGCAGGCCGGATCCCCGGCGTGAGCGCCGCCGAGGCCAAGACGCTGCTACTCTGGGCCTCGGCTGTCGCCAAAGTGGGGGCCAAGGACTGGAGTGCCATGGCGGCCCAGTCCGGCGCGAAGCTCGCTGTCACCACCAAGAGCGCGCGTGCCGATGAGGCCATTCAGAAGATGGTTGTCGGCGACGGCACCAAGCTTTTCGACGCCCTCACCGACAATGGCGGTGGCATGGAAGACGCGCTCGCATCGCAAAAGGCGATCGTGCCGCTCGATACCAGCCAGATCCCGAACTTCAAAAACATTCTGCCCGTCTACCGCGAGGGTGGGTCCGCGGCCGATACGATCCGTTACAAGGGTAAGGTGTACGCAATTCCCTACATCGCGAACGCCGATTCGCTGGCCTACGACTACAAAGCGC
>JACZXR010000071.1 GCA_022571535.1 Deltaproteobacteria bacterium
ATACTCACCCAGTGAGGAGAAAACTCCAAAACTTGTCGAGCGAGCCTCTCAAGGTTGCGCCCCGCCACCAGACCACGAACCTTGAAATGGTCTGGAAAGCTCCGAACCACCTTGAGCGTGCTTACCCCGATAGACCCTGTCGAGCCCAGGATTGCAATGGATTTCATGGATGAAGCAGCCTCACGTAATAAGTGGTAAACACCGCTGGAAATATCAGGCTATCCAACCGATCGAGCAATCCCCCGTGACCAGGAAGGAGCCTCCCTGAATCCTTGACAGAGAAGACCCGCTTGATCCACGACTCGAAGAGATCCCCAAGTTGGCCCAGCAAACTCAGGATCATAGAAAGCAGGACCACCTCCAACCAGGACATGTGGAAAAGCAAAAACCTTGCTCCCAATAGCCCTGCCAGAATGCTCGCTACCAGTGAACTCACTGCCCCCACAATCGTTTTTCCGGGGCTGACTTCAGGATACAATTTTCTTCTCCCCAGAGCCATCCCCATGAAATACCCTGCCGTATCCCCTGCCATAACCACGAGCAAAATAAAAAAAACCCACTCTACCCCTTTAGGGGCACGGTAAATCAAGGCAAAATGAGGAAACAGATACCCTATATAGACCACCCCAAGAACGGTACACGCCAGATGCTGATACCTCTCTTCCAACCCTTCCCCGAAGAATAGATAGACCGAGAATGCAGCAACGATTACTCCAGCAAGGAACAGCCCCGGCTCAGGGAGAAACGGGTCGAGGACCATCGGGAGCGAGATCACCACTCCAAAGAATATCCCCAGGACTCGTTCCTTCCACCGGTCGGGAAAGGCGATAAAGAAATACTCGCAAAGGGCACCTACGGTGACAATAAAGATAAAGATAGAGAAGAGATGCCAGGGACGGCCAAAGCCAATGAGAATGAGCAGGAAGGAGATTCCCGCCAGGGCGGTTAGCACCCTAGCCTGCATTATATGTTGTTCCCTTACCCTTTGAGAAAAAGGGACAACTCCTAAGGCTCTTGATCATCGGTCTTTCCGAATCTCCTCCTACGCTTTTGAAAATCGACAAGGGCCTGGATATATTGATCACGGCGAAAGTCAGGCCAAAGGGTTGGGGTCATATAAAGTTCCGTGTAGGGAATCTGCCAGAGAAAGAAATTGCTGATTCGCATCTCTCCGCTCGTGCGGATGAGCAGATCAGGATCCGGAATAGTACTAGTCTCTGTATGCGCAGAGATCAATGCCTCATCAATGTCGTCTGGTTGACAGCTACCTTCCCTCACCTTTCTAGCAATCCCCTGGACCATTTTGACAATATCATGCCGGCCACTGTAGCTTAAGGCCAAGGTGACAGTTATAGTCGCGTTGTCCCTGGTCATCTCGATAGTCTGCTCCAGGACCCGTCGAACAGAAATGGGCAAACGATCTCGATCGCCGATTGCCAAAAGGCGAATTCCGTTTTTCATCATCCTTTTTTGTTCGTCGCACAGGTAGTGTTCCAGAAGACCCATCAGGGCCCCCACCTCCTCTCTGGGGCGCTGCCAATTCTCGCTCGAAAATGCATATAGGGAGAGATAGGGAATGCCCAAGGTTCGGCTTACGTCCACGACCGCCTTCACCGAGGCCCTCCCCTTACGATGGCCCTCGATGCGACTCTTGCCCTTTAACCTAGCCCAACGTCCGTTGCCATCCATAATAATGGCCACATGCCTGGGCAACCGACTCTTGTCTAGGCCCTTATGATTCATCGCTGACAGTGAATGGTTGGGAGGGAAATTGGGCGGGTCTCAAACCTCCATGATCTCGTCTTCTTTAGTCTTGAGCACCTTATCGACGCGTTCGATGAAACCATTGGTGATTTTCTGAACTCGATCCTGGCTGTGCTTAAGATCGTCCTCTGTAATTTCCTTCTTCTTTTGTGATCCCTTGAGCTTCTCAATCGCCACGCGGCGATGATTGCGCACAGAAACGCGGAACTCCTCGGCCATCTTTTTGATGTGCTTGACCAGCTCTCTCCTTCTCTCCTCGCTCAGTTCGGGAATGGGAATTCGAACAACCTTGCCGTCGTTGGAGGGCGTCAACCCCAGACCCGCCTTAAGGATTGCCTTTTCAATGTTTCCCAATACGTTCTGATCATAGGCCTGAATTACCAACAGGCGGGGTTCGGGAGCAGAGAGACTTCCTAACTGATTTAGAGGGGTTAGCGTCCCATAATAATCCACCATCAATCCTTCCAACAGAGCCGTAGAAGCCCGCCCGGTACGAACCTTCGCAAGGTCCTTACGGAAGGCAAGCACCGTTAGTTCCAGCTCTTTTTGCAGATCAGAGAAGAAAGCCTCCGTCATTTGCCCCCCACGCCTACAAGAGTCCCTATTTTCTCCCCACAGACAACCCTCCGGATATTTCCCTTCGTCATTATATTGAAGACCACAATAGGAAGATGATTGTCCATACAAAGGGAAATGGCCGTAGCGTCCATGACCTTGAGTTCTTTCTTCAGCACTTCCATATGGGTCAACTCGCTGTACAACTTGGCCTGACTGCTCTTAAATGGATCCACATCAAATATCCCCTCAACCTTTGTGGCCTTGAGAATTACTTCTGCATTGATCTCCGTGGCGCGAAGGCTGGCCGTTGTGTCAGTCGTAAAATAAGGATTGCCAGTACCTCCGGCAAAGATGACCAGCCGTCTCTTTTCTAAGTGGCGGACCGCCCTTCGGCGAATGTACGGTTCGGCTACCTGACGCATCTCGATAGCCGACATCACGCGTGTGGGAACTCCAATCTTTTCCAAGGCGTCTTGCAAGGCCAGGCTGTTAATGACTGTTGCCAGCATCCCCATGGTGTCGGCGCTGACCCGATCCATCCCCTCCTTGCTTGCCTCCGAGCCGCGCAGGATATTGCCTCCTCCCATGACCAGGGCCATTTCACAGCCCATTCCATGGACCTCCGATATCTCTTTGCTAAAGTCCCGTACCGTCTTGCTATCAATACCATACCTTTGAGCCCCAGCGAGGACCTCTCCTGTTACCTTCAAGATAATTCGCTTATACTTGAGGTGTCCAGTGTCCATTTAAAGTCTGTTCCACCCAGCCTAAGCGTTTACGCTCCCTTCACCGACATGATATCGAGCAAAACGCCTCACCTGGATATTTTCACCAACTTTTGTAACTACTTCTCGGATCAGATCTTCCACCTGACGGTCCGGGTCCTTGATAAACTCCTGCTCTAAGAGGCAGACCTCAGAATAAAAATGCTCCATCTTCCCATTCACGATCTTGTCCACGACTTTTTGGGGTTTACCCATATCTTGAGCTTGGAGTCTATAAATCTCTCTTTCCCTCTCCGTCTCTTCCAAAGGCACGTCTTCCCGTCGAACATACTGCGGACTTGCAGCCGCAACCTGCATCGCGACGTCTTTCAACAGATTTTGGAACTCAGGGGTCCGAGCCACAAAATCCGTCTCGCAGTTTAGCTCCACCAAAACACCAATCTTGCCTCCCCCGTGGATATAAGCCCCCACAAGTCCCTCGGCTGCCACCCTCCCTTCTTTTCTAGCCGCCAGGGCCAAACCCTTTTGGCGAAGATAGTCCACTGCCTTCTCCAGATCCCCTACGGATTCCAGCAAGGCCCTCTTACAATCCATAATCCCCGCGCCGGTTTTCTCTCGGAGTTCCTTAACGGATCGGGCACTGATTTCCATTTGACCTAACTCCCCTCCGTAACTTGAGGTTGAGCCGATTCAGTTTCCGCAGACGGTTCCGGTGGACCTGACACCCCGTCTTTCCCTTCTTCCTCTGCAACCCGCTCGTAGATCGCCCTCCCTTCGATCACGGCATCAGCGATAACGGCACAAAAAAGGCGGATGGCACGAATGGCATCATCGTTTCCCGGGACTTTGTAATCCACCATAGCAGGATTGCAATCTGTATCGATCACGGCCACCACGGGAATACCCATTTTTCTGGCTTCTAGAACGGCAATCTCTTCCAGTTTAGGATCGATGAAAAAAATGGCGTCAGGCAGTTTCTTGATCCCTTTGATTCCACCCAAGGAGCGCTCCAGTTTTTCCTTCTCTCGGCTAAGGCCCAGCATCTCTTTTTTCTTCAAGGCCTCAATAATCTTAGGATCGTTCTCCATCTCAGTCAGTTTTTTTAGACGTTCGATGCTCAGGCGTATCGTCTGAAAGTTAGTGAGCGTCCCTCCAAGCCACCGATGGTGAACATAAAAGGCGCCGCACCGCTCGGCCTCCTCCCTGATTGAATCCTGCGCTTGCTTCTTTGTCCCGACAAAGAGGAGCTGTCCTCCCGATGAAGCCAGGTCACGAATAAATTCATAAACATCCCTGAACATTTTCACGGTTAGCTGAAGATCGATGATGTGAATTCCGTTCCGGGCCCCAAAAATATAAGGCTTCATTTTTGGATTCCAACGACTAGTCTGGTGCCCAAAATGGACTCCGGCTTCAAGGAGCTGTTTCATAGAAATTTCGATCATAAAGTGTGACCCTTGATTCTTTTAACTTCTAGTCCCCTTCCCCTTTGTCTCCGACACCTGTGAGAGGTGCACAGGGATCTCAAAAAACTCGTTGATACAACGCCTAAATTCCGACTTTTCAGACAGGACCTTGCAGACAACTGCCCTAATTGGAATCCAAAAAGGCTTATAGATTAAGGCTTTTAACAAAATTCCAGGGCTTACGCAAGGGAGTCACAGGGCTTGAGCAGGACGGATAAGATAAGGTGGGTCATTGACTCATCGAATCGAGAAACTCTTTGTTGTCCTTAGTCCCGCGAATCTTATCCTTTAAAAACTCCATTGCTTCCACAACATTCAGCTGAGACAACACCTTGCGCAAGACCCATATTCTGTTGAGGTCCTCCCGGACAATCAAAAGCTCCTCTTTCCTCGTTCCCGACTTGTTGATATCCATGGCTGGGAAGATCCGTTTGTCCATCAGACGGCGGTCCAGGTTAATTTCCAAGTTGCCGGTTCCCTTGAACTCTTCAAAGATAACCTCATCCATACGGCTGCCGGTGTCAATAAGGGCGGTCGCAATAATCGTGAGGCTTCCACCATCCTCGATATTGCGGGCAGCTCCAAAGAACTTTTTCGGCTTGTGAAGTGCATTGGAGTCTACCCCCCCCGAGAGAATCTTCCCGCTCGGGGGAACCACAGTATTGTAGGCCCTGGCAAGACGGGTTATGCTGTCGAGCAAGATCACGACGTCTCTCCCATGCTCCACTAAGCGCTTGGCTTTTTCGATCACCATCTCGGCAACTTGAACGTGGCGGGTTCCCGGCTCATCAAAAGTAGAACTCACCACCTCGCCGTCCACGGAGCGCTGCATATCCGTGACCTCCTCGGGTCGCTCGTCAATCAGCAGGACAATCAGGATTACTTCTTTGTGATTGTGGGCAATGGCCTTAGCAATATTCTGCAAAATCATGGTCTTACCCGTCCTTGGAGCGGCCACGATCAATCCCCTCTGCCCTTTTCCAATGGGATCCAAGAGATCGATAATCCGGGTAGTAAATTCTTCCGGGTTGTATTCCAATCGGAGTCGTTGTTCAGGATAAAGCGGTGTGAGGTTGTCAAACAGAATCTTATCCCTGGCCCTGTCAGGATCCTCATAGTTAATGGATTCCACTTTGAGCAGGGCAAAGTAGCGTTCTCCTTCCTTGGGAGGTCGAATATGACCTGAAATAATATCCCCCGTACGAAGCCCGAAGCGCCGGATCTGACTGGGGGAGACATAGATATCATCGGGACCGGGGAGATAGTTATAGTCCGGGGCCCGCAGGAAACCGAAGCCGTCGGGTAGCGTCTCGAGCACCCCCTCCCCGAAAATGTATCCGTTCTTCTCGGTCTGGGCCTGAAGGATGGCGAAGATCAACTCTTGCCGGCGCATATTAGCCGCACCTTCAATGTTGAAGTTCTTCCCGATAAGCGCCAATTCACTGATCTTTTTCCCCTTGAGGGAAGGCAGGTTCAGACCGCTAGGGCCCTCAGCCTCCGATTCGGACCGATTTCTCACACTGGGCATAAAAACACCTCTCCTTCTGTCATTCAACGTGGATCATCTGAGAGCTCATTAACTATCTTGGATAGTTCGCACACTTAAAAAGAAATAGGGCCACCGTTACCTAACACGCATTGAGCGGAAGAATTTAAAAAGCACATTATTGGCCGGGCCGGAGGGTCTTCTGGCAGAAATAACATTTTATATCGACAAAGGGTTTTGGTTTAGATATAAACCTTCTATTTGAAAACCAACTTAAGCGTTACCGCCGGGGACCGTGATATTAGCTTTAACGAGGGGTTAGTCTTTAATGAATTTTACGAAATGCAGAGGTGCATTGCTTTCATGCTAAGAAAATATACCTCCCTTGTCAACCCCTCCGCTATTTTTTCACTTGTCCTTAACCCCGATTCGAAAACAGCTCGGCCCCGGATTCAAGTCATATCGACCGCGGGGTATCCCAATATTTTAGAAACCAGGCGATCAGAGTGTCAAATCCTGAGCCTTTGAAGGAACTTGCTCATAATTAGAAATTCAGAGCAGGGCTACCGCACCGTTCCTTCAATTGGTCTAAGAGTCCTTTCATGTCCGGAAACCAGGGAGCCAGAAATTCGAGCGAAACCCCAGTACGGGGATGGGATAATCTTAATCGTTCTGCATGGAGTGCCTGGCGAGGAAAATCGACGAGGCCCGGTACTCCCAGGTCCTCTTTTTTAGAAACTCCCTGCCTCTTCCCGCCATAGACCCGATCCCCTACCACAGGATGCCCTTGGTCCGCCAGGTGAACTCGGATCTGGTGGGTCCGTCCAGTATAGGGTCTCAGCCGAATCCACGTGACCCAACGGAGTGAGCCCTGTCGAGAGGCCAGGCAAAAAGAATTCTCCACTTCCCATTCTGTAACGGCTTCCCTTGAGCGAGGTACGGAGAGAATGCTAGACATCCTCTTACGATCTCCCCGATGACGTCCTATAGAGCGACTGATGATCCCCTTCTGCTGGCCTAACTTGCCCCATACCAAGGCGACATACTCTTTGCTGACGCTCCTCTCCTTGAACTGGTCGGCTAGATAATGAAGGGCTCTTTCATGCTTAGCCACAACCATGACACCTGACGTATCTTTGTCTAACCGATGAACGATACCGGGTCGTCGTTCTCCTCCGATACCCTGAAGGTTCGGGCAGTGATACAGAATCGCGTTGACCAACGTCCCTCGGAGATTTCCTGACGCTGGATGGACCACCATGCCCGGCGGCTTATTCACCACGACTAGGTCCTCGTCTTCATAGAGAACATGAAGGGGAATCCTTTCAGGATCCAATGCCGCATCTACTGGCGGTAACCATTGGATCTCGATACGATCACTCCCCTTGAGTCGTACGCCCGCTTTCGTCCTTTGGCCGTTGACCGTTACTTGGCCCTTAACAATCAGCTTTTGAATGGCTGAACGACTCAGGCCAGCTGACCTTTCACCTGTCTCAGGTCGTCCCCAACGCTCACTGTGGCCGTCGCCTTTTTCTTCACCGGTCGATGGATTGCATTCCCCAGATCCGAGGAAATGTTGAGCCAAGAAGGTATCGAGCCGCATGCCGACGTGTTCCCCACTCACGATCAAACAACGCATCGTCATCGAGAAGAGTCACCCCCTTCCATCTCGGCGGGTCCACCAGTGCTGATGTTCCTGAATACATTCTGAGCACACAGAACGTCACGTCTCATCTGCTCGACCAAGAGGTCCGCGGACGAAAATTTTTTCTCTTCACGAATCCTCATTACGAAATGAAGTAGTACAGACCGATCGTAGAGGTCCCCTTGAAAGTCAAGGATATAACTCTCGATAGTCCTGAGTCCCTCTCCAAAGGTGGGGTTGCACCCTATATTGGTGACGCTCGGCAACTGACGCTTGTCGACCTCTAAATAAGTAGCATAGATCCCGTCAGAGGGCAGCACCTCAGTCTGGTTGAGAATGTTGGCCGTGGGAAAACCCAGGTCCCTCCCGCGCCGGTGACCACGGACCACCCGCCCCCTAACAAAATGATATCGGCCGAGGAACCTGGGGACCAAGTGTACGTCTCCCTCTTCGATCAGCTCTCTGATGCGAGTGCTGCTGATCCGCAGCCCCTGATCTGCAACTTGCTCCAGTTCACAGACCTCGAACCCTGCCTCTACCCCCCATCGGGATAGATCCTCCACCCCGCCCCTCCTTCCCTTGCCAAACCGAAAGTCCCTTCCCACCAAAATCCTGTGGACCTTGAGGCAGTCGATGAAATACCTTTGAACAAAGTCCTTGGCCTCCAAGCCTGCAAAGGCCAAATTGAATTCTTGGATAATCACGACGTCGACTCCAACGGAGCGGAGAAGCGCCAACTTGTCCTTATGTGTCAAGATCATCCGGGGAGCCCTCTCAGGGGCTAAGATCTTCAGTGGGTGGGGCTCAAAGGTGAGGACAACCGAACGGCCCCCACACTCCTTTGCATCTTGAATCACCTGTCGCAGTATAGCTCGATGACCCAGGTGAATGCCATCGAAGTTTCCCATGGTTAAATTAGGCTTAGGGATTGAAAGCCTTCGATTTTCGATATGACGCAGAACCTCCATAGCCTCCTCTGGCAGCCATCAAAGCTAGACAGCACCAGGCTGACGCCTCCTCAAGGGACT
>JACZXR010000570.1 GCA_022571535.1 Deltaproteobacteria bacterium
GGGGGAGAAGATTACCAGTCAGAATCAAATAAGTTTGACTAGAAGTTTGAGAAGCAGCGGTCCCACTTCACCCAAAAGGTCTATGAAACAGACCCTCTTGTCTGTCCCAAGCGGACATTGTATCTACCCCTGCAGTATCCCACTAAGGGCCGCCCCTTTTTGATGAGCATCTAACTGCACAAGACTCAATTCAATAGCTCCTTAATTGAGTCCTGGGGGTATAATACTGAGCTATCCCAGGCCCAGAACGGGTCTGAGCCCAAAACAAATTGACAAAATCGTAAAGCTGGACAGGACTCAATTAAAGCGTCGATTAATTGCGTCTTGGGATGAAATCGGCCTGTAAGTGCCCGCCAAGACACCGCTTTCTAGCCTATTGACGTGCCTCTAAGAATTTACTAGAAGGGCACCTTGAAAAGTCAGTGAGGGCCTCCCCCATCATTGATAAGGCTTCTTTGTGATTTGAGGCCAAACAGAGGGACGGGAAACCGGCCTTTGGAGGGGGACAATGAACAGAAGCATTTGAAGCCAGCCACTTTTATGCGGCAATAGGGGCATTGGCCAGCGGTGTCGCCCGGGTTGTGAGCAAGGGTAAGACGAAACACGCGAGAAAATCTGGAAACCAGCTCTTGGTGGAGACTACCTCAGGTGCTCAAGGGCAGTAATTCCTCTTCGAGGCCGTCGGGGTCGGCTTTAAAGCTTCCGGTTCTGCACGCTGAAACGAACTTTTTAGTCGTTTGATTCATTTGTCAATGAGGCGGTATTCAAGTATCGCTTCCGTTCACATGTTGTTTGGCCGTCGTGGTGAAGAAAATGAGTGGTATAAGGCTTGGGAAAGGGGGATTTACCCTGATCGAAATGATCTTTGTCCTTGCGATTATACTAATCTTAGTGAGCTTTATAATACCAATAGCTATGGAAAAGGTCCGGGACGTACAGTTCGCGAGGGCAAATGCTGACATACAGACCATATACACTACCCTAATCTTGTTTCAAATTGACTTAGGCATATTCCCCGTCTGTGACGACGAAAACTGTGATCCGGTCGATTTCAGCGCTCAGACCCTCAGATTCTTGGCCTTCGGCGATGGGACAGATGACATACAAGACACCTTTCCTGCGGACGACCCCAATCTCTTCAATAAATGGGATTTGTTAAACACGAATAATATCTCGGATTTCCCGAAGCGGAACAACGCCTTTAACCATTTTGGGCAAAATGATCCAAATGCCGACAACGTTTCAGGATCAGATATCGCAGGGGTGAGAGACTACAAAGAAAGCGACGGTACCGGTAAAAGTAAAGTATGGAAAGGACCTTATGTTGCTAACGTCTCATTAGACCCTTGGGGCCATACCTACATCGTCCACGTGGGGGCAATGGAAGAAAACGGGATCCCAGTCATTATAAATTCCCTACAAAATTCTCTAGGATCATTCGACAGGCCCGAGGGATGGATTCTATCCGCCGGGCCTGACGGATTGTTGCAGACATCCCCTACCGATACAGTCCTCTCCGGTGACGATATCGGCTTTATCATCTTTACCAGCAAATTGAGAAGGGATTTACGTAACCGGAGCCCTTTACTTTTTGGCCGCTTCCGGGGTTCTAGTAGGTGACCCCAACATCTTGTGGGTGATTGTGCTCATGGGGATGATGCCTCCTACCGAGGATACAAATCCAGTCCGCCGCAGTGGAAGTAGATCGCCGTTCGGTAGTGTTCGCGGTTGCGAAACCCACAAGCCGTCTGCTTGACCATCTGGATTTTGCTGTTGAGGCCTTCGGCTGTGGCGTTGGAGATGTAATTCTTGAAGTTGGAGGAAAAAAATCATGTCTTCTGGGGACTTACTACTGATTATTGAGCCCTTGAATCCCGGGACTAAAGCCCCCATGTTAATATTCCGAGAGGGAGATAAAAAGACTATTATTGTCACTATTGGCTTGTTACCGGAATAATAATTAAGATGTGAGAATTGGGGTGCTGATAAATACGTAGCTCTATTAGGACCAGATATAGTGCTAGAAATTTGACAAGCGGCGGTTCCACATCGGGCCACCGTTTTTTCTTGACAGCAAGCAACGAGATTTAGTACGAGTATCTTTGACGAAGGGGTGAAAGATTTTGAGCCATGCATGGGGCATGGCATAAAGGGGTCGAGCCTAGTGCTCGGCCCTTTTATTATTCTGAGCCGGAGTTTTCTTGTCTGGCAGCGCTAGGACTCAATTAAAGCGTCGATTAATTGCGTCTTGTGAGGATTGACAACCTTTTCCTCTGTGATATTGGTGCCTTCGTAACAATAAGGAGGCCATTATGAGGCTCAGGACCATCGGGCTTAT
>JACZXR010000571.1:0-1719 GCA_022571535.1 Deltaproteobacteria bacterium
ACGCATTAGACCGCGAGGACCAAAGTTGTCTAATTTTTCTCCAAGTCCTCAAGCACGCGTGCGATTGCAATTCGTAGAGGAGGAAAATCTTGACGCACGGTCTCGAACACTCGCTTTAGATCTACCCTGAAGTACTCATGGATCACTATGTCTCTCATTCCTGCCATCATCTTCCACGGCACGTCAGGATATCGGTTCTGAACCGATTTGGGGATTTTTTTGACGGCCTCTCCAATAATGGTTAAGGCCCGGATCACGGCATATTGGGTTTTATCGTCACCTCTGAAGGTCTCGTCACTTAACCCCTCGACAAATTCCGTGGCTTTGTCGCACGCCTCCAGCATACCATGAAGATAGTCGGTGTAGCCTCGTTTGGACTTCACACAAACACGACCTCTTCAAGTATGCGTTTGCCTATCGCTGGTTTGAGGGCTCGCTTTTCCACCAGGTCGACTTTCACATTCAAGAGATCGCTTAAGAAATCTCTGAGTTCGATAAACTGAAACAGCGTTAAGTCGCCATTATCAAATTCTACCAATACATCTAGTGGGGGTCATGGTGGGGGTCAGGTCTATGGATTCTTGATTTCTGCCTCAATCTTGTTCAATGCCGCACGCAGCCGTCGATCCTTACTCCCGGCGACCTTTCGAACCACATTGCCTACCGTACTATAATGCAACGCCACCTGCTCCCCTATCTCAACCAACCTCATCAAACCGTACCTCCTCATTAAGTAACTCGCCACCTCTCTCGCTTCGGTGTACTCATGTGATCGCTTTGGGAGATCTTCTGGCTTGATCTTATAATACGCGCACACCACCCTCACTAACCTCTCTGCCTTCACCCGCTTCCTAGATTCTCTCAGCCCTTTCATTTCAGTCAAGCCAATTTCTCGATCACGTAAGAACCGATCCTCGATCTCTTCCACGAAACTGCTCGACCCTAGCAAACTCTGCCATCTCACCTCTTCCCATGGTGTCTTTATCCCTTTCTCCATCCCTTCTCTAACAAATTCTCCGTAACCTCTCTGCGCCTTTCCCCGCTTTTGCCCAAACAACCCCAAAATCTCATCCGTCTCCAGCCACTCTGGTGCTTTCTCCCTACCGATATACGCACTCAGACTGCTCCACCGATACCTTAGCGGATCTCTGCTACCGCCCCTTACCCGCCACGGATTTAGGTGGATATATCGGCTTAGCTCTATTAAATAAGAGTCCTTATCGATCAGGATGGCCTTGTAGCGCCCTTGGAACAGGTGGCCCACTCTTCTGTAACGACGGTTGATGTACTGTGTGTAGACTCCGTTGAGGTACCGAATCGCTCGACTGAGCTCTCCAGCCGGAGTTTCCACAAGCAGGTGATAATGGTTGTCCATGAGGACATAGGCGTGAAGCCGAACAACAAACTGCTCGATACTCGACGATAGGATCACTAGGAATTTCTTTCGATCTAAAACATCTCGAAAGATGGCCTTACGCTCGTTTCCGCGGGCGGTGACATGATAATACGCTCCGGGGTACTCGATCCGTAACGGCCGCGCCATGAAAGCAGCTTACACCATGCAAAAACAAGAATCAATAGACCTGACCCCCATGACTGAAAAGCCATAAAAGTCGAAACGTCCCCTTAAATTCGCCAAAGTCAGATGTCGGCCAAGAGCAATCATTCGTGTAGTGCGATCTTGGCTTCCGAGCCTGAGCCTTTTCCCGCATCGTTCCC
>JACZXR010000571.1:1729-2337 GCA_022571535.1 Deltaproteobacteria bacterium
GTAGAGGCCGTGGCGGAGTGGTTTCTCGGTATGTGTACAAACACCCCCAGCTTGGACCCAAGTACCTGAGCCGACTCTTTAGCGAGATGGACATTACCCTCAGCTCGGACCCACGACAAATGGTGGATTGGTTAGCTAAAGGGCGTTTCCAGATCGCTCTTTTTCTGTCTTCAACCGACGTGGCAAGTGCTCAGGAAAAAGGATTGCCTGTGGCCCACGTTTTCGCTGATCAATTTAGGGAAGGGGCTCCCATCGCTCCGGGCCCGGGGGCAGTGAGTATGACAGACCAGGCACCCCACCCGAACGCTGCCATCCTATTTGTTAACTGGCTGCTTTCCAAGGAAGGGCAAATCAAATGGCAAGAGGCACAGCGTCTTCCGTCGCTTCGCATCGATATCTCTAAGAAGGGGTTCTATCCCTTCGATATACCAAATCCTGGAATCAAATACATAAACGCTGGTGCCGAAGAATATGCTCGCATTACAAGGAGCTCAATCCGTAAACTGATTTCAAATGCCATAGCTAAGGCCCGCCAGTAGTGGTCTGTTGTGTTGAGAAACCAGACGCCGGGGTAAGAATCGGGGGAACCGGCAAAATCAAGCCGCAAG
>JACZXR010000072.1 GCA_022571535.1 Deltaproteobacteria bacterium
AGCACCCACATCCATTCAATGATTTCAACCAATAACGTGTCCTGTTAATTCTGCAAACGAGACGGTCCTCTTTTAACTAGGGTGGTCGCCCTATTCCCTCACCACGGCGTGTTAATGTCTATCAATTGTTGTCTCTGTTTAAGGTACATACCAATTCGAATCCATTATCAACCGGACAATTTGCAATCTGTCCCGGAGACAATTTGATTACCGGAAATTTTTTATGTTGAGGAAAAGATAATGGCAAAAGAGATCAGTCTAAGTGACAAGGTTGACAGGCCTCGCGTTCCGCTATTACTCGCAGTTAAGGTGGGAAATCTCACATTTGTTTCGAGCACGACACCTTTTAGCAACGACTACCAGGTAGCCAAGGGCGACTTCCCTGCCCAGATGCGCCAGACCATGGAGAACATGAAAGCCATCCTGGAAGAATCCGTATCATCGCTCGACAAGGTCGTGAAGGTAAATGTGATCCTGACGCGCACCACGGACTTCCAGGCCATGAACGAGATCTACAGGACTTACTTTAAGGAGGGTCACTACCCTGCCCAAACGACTATAGAGGCAAAACTGGCTAGCAAGGAATTTCTTTTAGAGATCGAGTGCGTCGCCGAGGTCTGAGCGGCTTCGCCCCATATTATAAAGGCTCGGGACACGTAGCCTCAGTCCTTGGGAGAGACCACGTGTCCCAGCATGTCAAATTAAGCCGCTAAGTTCTTCTTATAAAAACTCGACGTCCTTGCCCATGCGTCTTTGGACGCATCCGGGTGATAGCGATCTGCATTGGTATTGTTGTTGAACGCGTGCTTTGCCCCGGGAAAGACTTTGATGTCAAAGTTTTTCCCGTACTTCTTTAAGGCTTCCTGCAGAGGTGCAACTCCAGGCATAATATTGGCATCATCCTCCCCGTAATTGCCCATTAAAGAACAGGAGATATTCTGCACCAGATCCAGGGGATTTGGGTTCCGGCCGTAATAGACTACCGCGGCGCTAGGTCCTTACACTTGGTAGCGAAATTCAGAGACTGTCCTCCCCCCCAGCAGTAACCTACGACTCCAACACGTCCATTGACGAAATTGAGCTTCTTCAAATAAGCGACGGCGCCAGTCAGATCCTCGACCACCATATCGTTGGTAACATTTTTGATAGCGGCAATCGCTTCCTGCCCCCCTTTATACTGATCGCTTCCCCCCACTCTAGAGAGCAAATCGGGGGCCAGAGCGACAAAACCATCCTTGGCAAACCTTCTAGCCACATCCTTGATATGGTCCACCAATCCCCTGTTCTCATGGATCACGATTACGGCTCCGAGTTTGGCGCCTCCCTTGGGCCTGGAGAGATAAGCCTTCACACTCCCCGTCTTCCCCGGATAATCTACCATCTCCGACGTCAAACCTTGATCATCAGGTGCAACTATATGCGGTATTGTTTCCGCCATCGTTAATTCCTCCTTTTCCTACTTTTTAATTCACAAATGGTCGACAGGGCTATCCATATAGCCGAAAATAAGAGAAAATACCAGAAATAATATAGCAGGAGCATCAACCTCTCGACGGTCCGGATACGGCCTACACCCGAGGGGGACCTCCCAACTCGGAGATAGACTCAGCAGACAGATCTCTCGGCTGAGGGGCGTGGTGGTCAGTCTTTTCATCTTCTATAGAAAAAAGAGCGACACTCGGGGTCCTCCACACGGTCAGAAGGGCCACGGCTGCAACCAGGACCCCCCCGAGGAAGGCAGTCCCTCCGGCTCCAATTAGCGGGACGGCCATCCCAGTCCTCGTCTGCCCCAGAGGGTGGAGGCCTCGGCTGGTCAGGTGAAAGATCCCCATGACTCTTCCCCGCATGGCATCCGGTGACTTGAGCTGGAGCACCGTATTTCGCGTTGCCCCCCACACAACGTCTGCTGCCCCGACCAGTGCTATCAGAAAAAGGGATAAGGGAACATACGTAGACAGGCCGAACAGAGCAAAACTCGTTCCGTAGAGAATGGCCGACACAACGAGAACCCGCCCTTGTACCCGGACCCTGCTGATCGTAGATACCAAAAGGGCAGAGCCAAAAATAGCACCTAGGCCACGAGCTGACTGGAGAAACCCCAAGCCGCTGGGCCCTATTTGCAAAATATCCCGTGCGAAAATTGTTAGCATGGCGCTATCGAGACCAAACAGGGCTGAAGTCGCCTCCATGACCATCACCCCAAGGATTGTCTTTTGCGTTGAAACGTATCTCAACCCCTCCCTGATATCTTTGAGTATGTCGTCTCTTCCCCCTGTCCCAGGCGACGATGCATGGATGAGAAACAGGGCTATGACCACAGCCAGAAAACTCACACCATTGGTAAAAAACGCCCCGGCGGTGCCGACAACGGCAATGAGAATACCGGCCAACGCAGGACCGAGGACCACAGTCCCCTTCCACAGAAGGGAATTAAGGGCAATGGCGTTGGGAAGAAGCCGCCGCGGCACTAGAGAGGGAAGGAGGGCCTGGCGTGCTGGAGACTCGACGGTTCCCAATATCCCACCAAAAATAGTGACGGTGTAGATATGCCAAACCTCGATGAGACCTGTCTGATCGAGGATAGCCAGGATGAAGGCCAGAAGCATGAGCCCCATCTGTGCGAAGAGTAAGATCCATTTGCGTTCGTACCGGTCCACAAGTGCTCCGCCAAATAGTCCGAGGCATAGAGTCGGGAAAGCACGAAAGACTCCATTAAGTCCTAACTGGAAAGGCGAGTTGGTTAACTCGTAGAGTAACCAACTTGAAGCTGTCATCTGCATCCAGGTGCCGATGTTTGAGATGACGAGGGCAACCCAAAAAAGCCGAAAATCACGACAGCGGAGAGACGCGAAAGGGGTAACCGAACGGTTGGATCCTGAATCGTCTGGGCTTAGGCTGGACATCTAACCCCGATCCGAAATTAATCAGTCAAAGAAATCTTCCCTGATGAGCATCAACCGCGACAAATACCTGTTTCAAGCATGAATCAGCAACTCACCTTTTTAGTGTAGTTGTAGACCGACGATCAAAATGCCGGCAACTGGTGTCCTAAGCCGCTCAACACCAGAAATGCCTCGATTATTTTTTCGGATCGGGGCTAAGAAGCATCGATAGAGGTTCGCACCACAGTTGGGCCTGTTTACGAGAAGGGGCTGCCCTGGTCTTCTCGCATTACACCGGTGGCTTCCAAAGAGAGCCTCGATCTTAATGACACTACGGTGAATTCGCTGAGTCGCCTTCAGCCCCTTCATCAAGAGGGGAAAAACTTGATCCTGTCTTTAGGTATTCTTATAGTGACATGACCTTCCAGCCGCTCCTTGTTCATGGTCTTGCATTGCAAGGTCACCCCGCTGACTTTGATTGCGTAGACGATCTGATCTCCTAAAAATGTTCGTGACACCAGTTTACCCTCAAACTCGTTGTCCCGGTTCGAAGAGGAGGCGGCCACCTCCAAATCTTCGGGCCTGGTACCAATCATTCCCGACTGACCTGGGTGAATCACCTGTTTCACATACAGGTTCCCGAGACTCGTTTTAATAACGCCCCCTTCTGCCGCCTCAGCCTCTAACCAGTTGATCGAGCCAAAAAACTCAGCGACGCCTTTGCTTGCCGGTCCTTCGTACAGTTCCTCGGGCGATCCTATCGAAACGATGGAACCCTTGCTCATCACACCGATACGATCTGCCAGAACCATAGCCTCGACTTGGTCGTGGGTCACATAAAGAACGGTCATGCTCAGACGCTTGGCCAGATCCCGTATCTGCCCGCGCATCTCTTCTCGAAGACGCGCGTCGAGATTGCTCAGGGGCTCGTCCATGAGTACCAGTCTTGGATTTACGGCCAAGGCCCTGGCCAGAGCAACTCTCTGTTGTTGGCCTCCGCTAAGCAGAGGCGAAGGTCGATCGGCCATCTCTCCCAACTGCACCAACCGAAGCGCCTCAAGAACCCTATCACGGACCAACGACCTCGCTATCTTCTGTCGGCCGTAGGTCAGAGGCAGGGCGACATTTTGAAAAACCGACATATGTGGCCAGATGGCATAGGACTGAAAGACCATGCCGATCTGGCGGTCCTCGGGGGAAACAAATATGCCTTTTTTTCGGGAAAAGACGGTCCTTCCCGAGATGATGATCTCTCCTTCGTCGGGAGTTTCCAACCCTGCGACGCAGCGTAGCAAGGTTGTTTTTCCAGAGCCGCTCGGACCCAGGAGAACAAAGAACTCGCCCTCGTCTACTTGCTGGGTTACGGAACAAAGGGCGTCCACCTGCTTTTGCCCTACCTTAAAAGATTTCTTTAAGTTTAGCGCTTCAATCACTCTGAATCCCTACCGGGCAATCCTACTGCCGCCTGCACCATTCTGGTTAAAGACATATCAGCACTACAACTGCCACGTAAAGTGTTTAACCTCGCTCTACGGCGCGTAGAACCAGAGATCCATCAACAGCGTGCACCCCGGTACCGGCAATGGTGATGGTATCTCGATCGCCGAGAACGGGATCGGCGCCCCTGGCAGGTGCTCCTGCCAGACCTGATAGACGTCATAGAAATCACCGATATCGGTTAGAAAATGCTGGGCGCGGACAATGTTCGCAAGCGAAGTGCCGGCGGCCTCGCAGATCTTCTCAGCATTCTGCAGGATGCAATCGGCCTGCGCGCGAATGCTCGATTGCAGATTGGCCTGTCGAGGATCGACTTCGGCACTGCCGATCAAACCGTCGCGGTCGATGCCCATCAGCCCCGATACGAACAACAGGTCACCGGCACGGATCGCAGCCGAGTTTACCTCGTAACCGGTATAGACGTCGGTGTCGATGATCGTGCGCTCGGTCGCACCGTTGTCCGCCAGGGCGATCACATTGACTTCGATCCGTTCATAGCGGTTGGAGATCGCCTCCCTGAGCGAGGGAATCAACGTCGTGACCGGCGGCCTTTCGGGAAAATATTTGCCCCAGACGAAGTTGAACGAAGCGAAGTCCTCAAGGTGAGTCATGTAAACCTGCGCCTTGACGACGTTGGCCAGCGAAGCGCCTCCAAGCTCGAGCGAGGGAATGATCCACTTTTTAATCATGTATTCGGTTGCGAGCTTGATCGGCTCACCCCGCCATTGCGAATACTCGGGGCGTTGGGCGGCTTCGGCTATTCCATGGCGTCCGGGTTCGTCGCCGACCGGTGAGGCGCTAACCCCGGCGGCAAACACGAAATCCCCGGCCCGAAGCGCCGGGCTGTATCCCGACGTGGGGTGCCCAGCGAGATCCTTCTGCTTCAGGTGTTCCACGGTGAAGCCGGTCTCCGGGATAGCGGCTATGAGCTGCACGTCCATCTCCGCGTTGGCGAGCAAGAGGTTTGGCATCACTATCGAGGTGCTCGGCGGGATCAGATTTCCAAACCGGGCGCGGCGGGCGACATGATAGTGGTCGACCGCGTTGGGTCGCGGATAGTACTGGTCAACACGGACGACATTGGCCCAATCAGTGCCAGTGGTGCGCAGCACCTCCTCGATATGGTCGAACACCCGCTCGGCCTCTTTCTCGTTCTTCGGACGTCCCGCCCTCGGAAGGCGTGGGCTGATAATGTCCTCGGCGATACCACGACCGAAGTCCTGCGCCATGGTGCCGGTCGTGAATACCCATCGGCCGGCCCTTATGCCGCGTGCATAGTGCACGCCGCCCTTTCCCAAGCGGACCGGCAGGATCGGCTCGACGGCCGATTTCGTGGTTTGCGTCATCTTTTCTTTCCTTCCTAGAACGTGTTTTCTGCGAGAGCGAGTATCTCCACACGCGTATCAAAGCTAAAAGAAAATCCTGATCGAGAAGACTATCCAAAAAGGAGCTATCACGTCAATCTCAAGGAACCTCTCATGCAGAGATGGACATTTCCCTACCCTTAGGATAGTAAGATTCAAATCACCTGCAGGGTGTCCTATGGCGAACAAAGCAGTTAGTGCCGCGAAGCGGCGCGAAGGCGGAACAGGTTCCGTCCGACAGCGGATAGTCAAGGCCGTAAGCAAATCGCGCGTCGGTGAGCTTACCCAGAAGCTCGTCAACATTCCCAGCCCTACCGGCAGGGAGGGCGAGATCTCCGATTTTCTGGCCCAAGAGCTGGAAAAGATCGGGCTCGATGTGAGACTTCAGGAAGTCGAGGCGGGCCGGAACAACGTGATCGGACGTCTACCCGGTAAAGGTCGAGGCAGAGGACGAAACCTGATGTTCTGCGCCCACTTCGACACCTCGGCCACGGAGGCCGACAAGATCCCGGGCCAACAATCCCGCGCCGTCCGAATGGGCGATTGGATCTACGGCCTGGGTGCCTCCAACATGAAGAACGCTTTCGCAGGGTACATCGGTGCCGTCGAGGCACTGATGGAGGCGGGAGCCGAACTGAATGGCGACATCCTGATCACCGGCGTTGTAGGCGAGATCGAAACAGCCCCCGTCAGCCTCTACCAAGGTATCGATTACCGAGGTGGCGGGAGCGGCGCCCGATTCATGATGTCCCACGGGGTGGTGGCAGACATTGCCATCATCGGGGAACCGACCGGTATGCGAATCCAGCATGGAAACACCGGATACATCTTTGCCCGTATCACCACCCAGGGCATTGGACAGCACACCTTCAGCAAGGACAAAGGCGTCGATGCCATAGAAAAAATGGTCAAGATCCGTACCGGCCTGAAGGCCTGGGAGGTCGAGTACAGGGCCAGCCATCCCCATCCCTTCATGCTGGTCTCGGTCGGTATCAGCGCCATCGAAGGGGGACTACCCTTCAAGCCCTCTTTCTGCCCCGCTCCCTTTTGCCACCTCTATATTCACATCACGACCCTGCCAGGGACAACATCCGTCCAGGTCCGTAACGATCTGCTGGAATTCCTGGACCGATTGGAACACAATGACCCTGCTCTCCATGCCGAGGTCGATTTTTATATGGTCAGCAACGGATACGAGATTTCCCCGGACCACGAGCTGGTTCAAACCGTTCATGGAATCCACAAGGAGATTTTCAAGAAAGACCCATTCTATCCGGAGCCGGCGCGCTACTCAGTCTCGAGCGATGGCGGCCCCATCTCCGAGTACGGAACGGTGTGCATCACTTACGGGGCCGGTGGAATTACGCCTTCAGGAGTCTACTCCATGTACGACGGGGCCAAGGGGGAGTGCCTCAGCATCATCAATCTTTCCAACATTACCAAGGCATACGCCCTGGCCGCTTACGACCTTTGCGGACCGCCTCCCCCTTGAGCAAAACACGGCTCAGGCATACCATGTCTCTACTAGATCGCCAGAACTCCAAGACCGGTTCAAGCCAAACATTAAAAAACGCTGTTGCGTGCTGGTCTCTGACGGGGGTGTGAGACGAAGATACGGTTCGGAATCGGCTTGGGGCCGTGGCCCTTTGAAGACAAGCGGCCCGAGGCCCTTCTCGACTTCATCGATTACTGTGAGTCCGTGGACATCGACTCCCTGTGGCTGAGTGACCGCATCGTCTCCCCCACGGTAACCCTCGACCCGGTCACCTTTATGGCCTACATGGCCTCTCGCATGAGAAACATGAAGCTCGGCACCAGCGCCCTGGTGCTCCCCATACGGAACCCTGTCATCCTGGCCAAGGAACTAGCCACCCTTGATTTCCTCTCCGACGGTCGCCTTCTACTGGTAGTGGGCCTTGGAAGCGATGAATCCAGGGACTTTGAGGCCACGGGTGTTCCCAGGGAGGAGCGCGGGAAGCGTACGGACGAGGCCATCGTCCTTATGCGAAAACTCTGGAGAGAGGAGAACGTTACCTTCGAAGGAAAATTCAACTCGGTCAAAGAGCTGACCCTACTGCCCCGACCTTACCAGAAAGAGGGCCCCCCTATCTGGGTGGGAGGACGCAGCAACGCGGCCCTGCGCCGGGCCGGGCGTTTAGGAGATGGATGGCTAGTATCCAGGGCTACACCCCAAGAGGTGAGTCAAGGCATCGAGGCTATCCGAGGCTATGCCGCGTCGGCAGGTCGCGAGGTGGCGGAAGACCACTACGGCGCATTCATACCATTTTTCTTTGCCAGAAGCCCGGAGAAGGCCCTGGACAACGCGAAGGAATCGACACGATTTCGTCCCGACATATCGCCTGACGGATACTGTGCCCTGGGACCTCCAGAACAGGTACGACGCAAGCTGCAAGAATACATAGATGCTGGGGCCACCAAGTTCGTCATGCGTCCAAGTGGTCCAGGAAAAACATGGTATGAACAGATAAAGATGCTGGCCAGCGAGGTAATCAGGCCTCTCCAGACCCCATTCAGCAAAGAGGAGCGCCTAGTACGGACAGGTATGATACATTAAATTCTTACCGATAAACTGTTCAACAGAACGACTTCAACAATGTTTTTCGCGCCAAGACGCCAAGACCGCAAAGAATGAAATCCGAATTTCGAATATCGAAATCCGAAACAATATCAAAATTCGAATGACCAAATTTCCGAACTGTTAAGTTAACCTTAATCCTGCAATAATTTAGCAATTTACACGACTCAGACCCTTGATTCGACGGTCGCGGAGCGTTGCTCGTCTGCATTGGCCAAGTTCACACGGAGTGAGTTTTGAGATCATATACTGAGAAGCGTTTGAGCCTTTACACGCCTTCTTGAAAACGTTTTCGCCGAAATTTTATTGCAGGATTAAG
>JACZXR010000572.1 GCA_022571535.1 Deltaproteobacteria bacterium
AGGGCGAAGATCCCCCTGACCCTTTGGAAGTCTATTACCAGAAGAAATCGCCACCTCCCGAGCAAGATGTTATAATAAAGGATGCTCCAATCGACTACACAATTAAGCCCGGTAGCGACTTCACTCTCGAAAAGATTAGAGGTAGAAGAAAAGAAAGAGAGGAACGAGATAAAAAAACCCCGAACGGGTGAGGGCGTAGACCTAAACAGCCACCTTCAGGACGGCCCCAAGCGGCTGCCGGACAGGCGAACGGGTCGACCCTCCTTCGTTTTGGATGGACAATATCCAATAACGGACTATTATTTCAACCCGAGGTCGGTTTTAATTTATAGCAGAGGTAATCTCACACCAAAAAGGCGGGGTTTTTCAGCAGAATCATTTGTCATGCCTGACCCCCAACACCCCCAACACGAGGCATCTCAACCAGCTAGCATAAAGCTTTTTCGGAAGCAACGTCCCTCATGGTAGGCCTCCTCTCCCCGGAGGGATAACTGCGGCTAGCGCAAACTGATTCCTGCCTTTTCCCGGTCGAAGCAATCATTATGAAGACCCGCAGGGTCCCGGCGAAGCAGATCCTTGCGCACCCGCAGGCTGGGAGTCTTTGGTAGCTCCTCACAAAACACCACGTAGCGGGGAACCTTGAAGTGGGCAAGCCGCTCAGCGCACCAGTGAACGACTTCCTCCGGCTTCATCTGCTCCCCCGGACGAATCACCACGAATGCCTTCACCTCCTCTTCCGCAAGCTCTGAAGGCACGCCGATGACGGCACAGTCCAGAATCCTGGGCTCCTTCTTCAAAACTATTTCCACCTCGAGGGAAGAGATATTCTCACCTCGCCTTCGGATCACGTCCTTCTTACGGTCCACGAAGTACAGATACCCCTCCTCGTCCAGCCAACCGAGGTCTCCGGTATGGAACCATCCTCCACGAAGAGCTGACTTGGTCTGCTCTTCATCCTGCCAGTAGCCCGGCGTCACCGCCGGGTTGCGCAGCACTATCTCTCCAACCTTCTCTGCCGGCAGGGGCATGTCTTCTTCGTTCACGACGCGCACCTCGTTTTTGAAACGGCTATCAGGGTGCCAGCGCGCTAGACCCGAGCTCTGTGGCCTGCGGGCCTGGCCAAGAGGTTCGATAGTCCCGTAGCAGCACTCGGTCAAGCCATAGCCTATGAGCACACTTGTACTGAATCGCTTCTCGAACTCTGCAAGGACCTCGGGAGAAAAAGCAGGAGAGCCATAACATACACGCAAACGGCTGGAAGGAGTGGAGGCACTCTTTGGCTGTTTCATCAGGACCGGCAACATCATGCCGATAAAGTTAACCACCGTAGCTCCAGACACCCTCACCTGGTCCCAGAATCTGGATGCGCTGAAGCGCTCCTCCAAAATCAGGCTGGCCCCTACGGCCAGAGATCCCATAGTAGAGTAATACTGGGCGTTCCCGTGGAACAGAGGAAGACAGGTGAAGAAGCGGTCCTGAGAGGTAGCTTCAACCCAAGTGGCATATCCCTGACCTGCAGCCACGTACATTTCATGCGTTACCATAACTCCTTTAGGCCTCCCTGTGGTCCCAGATGTAAACATCAGCATGCATAGTTCTTGGGGAGTGACCTCTTCGGGTTCTGATAGCGGGGGCCTCTTTCGAAGCTCTTCACATAAATCCACAAACCCCGTAGAACCCCGTCCGTCATCGCTTACTACCAGCAGCTTTTTAATGGCGGGGGAATGACTGCATATTTCCTTGGCCACCTCGAGCAACGTGTGATGCGTCAGCAAAACCTCTGCTTTGCAGCTGCTGAGGATAAAGGCGCCTTCTTCCTTCTTATAGGCCGGATTTATCGGGACGCAGATAGCCCCTAGTCGCGAGAGGCCAAACCAGGCGTAAAGGAATTCCGGACAATTGGGCAGGAAAAGACAGACCCTATCTCCCCTCCGAACACCCAGGTCGAGGAAAAGAGTAGCTGCACGGAGGCTATATTCCCGGAAATTCTGGAAGCTTACCTCTCGGCCGCGAAAATAGAGATAAGTCTTGCCAGGGTTGAGTAAAACTGCCCTGTCCAGAAACTCTCCTACCGTCATGGACCACTGAGGTCTCTCCGAGTCATCAGGTGAAATGATCGCAGCCACCCGCGTCCTTTCGGTTGAACTCGAGGAAAACGCCCTCCTGATCCCTTTCCACCCTTCCTATGCCAAAAGGGTTACCAGCGCCTCGATCGATGGCAGTTTTTCCAGACTGACCCACAGGTGCAACGACTTTCTCAATCTTCTCCGGGGGGGGGAAGCGACACGAGCATTGGCAAGTTCGGGAGGAAAACTGATTTCCGAGAGTGTAC
>JACZXR010000573.1 GCA_022571535.1 Deltaproteobacteria bacterium
CGGGGCAAATCGATGGAAGGCTATTAATCGCGGGCTTCTCAATACCACAGTGCTTTCCTTGGCCATGACACTTACCCGACCGACCACCCTTTATGCCGGGACTGTAGGAGGAGTTTTTAAGATCCCGAATGGAGGGGAGATGTGGCTTCCAACAGATCGGGAGTTACCTTTCACTGTTACCACCCTGGCCTTCGACCCGGTGAAGCCCAGTCTCGTGTATGCCGGCAGTGGCGGACGGTTGTTCAAAAGCACTAACGCCGGAGAAAAGTGGGAAGAAATTGCTCGGCAGGTAAACCATTTTGGCCGTGGCCCAATCTCGACAGAACATTAACAGGATTGGGGTTAACTTTATAATTTAAGGAGGTGTGAAAGAATGAATTGTAAAACACAGACCGCGTTCATCGCGGTGTTTGGGGCTCTGCTTTTAGTTCTGAGCCTTCCTGTTTCCGGATTCGCTCAGAAAAAGAAAGTGCTCGCCATGGGACCCTATTTCCAAACCCTAAAAGCCAATGATCTAATCGATGCTTCGATCGGTCGAGGTCGAAAGCTATTTAACGAACTCGGCTGCGCGGGATGTCATCCGCGCGGAGGCACCATTGGCGGAACAGCAGTGGATGCGACTGGGAACAGAATGAACATTGAGATCCCTGCCCTTAGGGGAGCAGCCCTGCACTACCCCCGTAGGGCAGCATCCGGGTTCATGGCAACCATTGGCATCATGAACGATCTCTGAAACACCATCTTTCTTGGCCGTGAGCCAATGGACCCGAACTCTCAGGAATACGCGGATCTTTACTCTTACGTATCCTCTCTGACGCCTCAAGTCTACAAAGCCATGAAGAGCTGGGAAGAGAAGAGGCTCGTGGTGGAAAAGAGGATGGCCACGGGAAATCCATGTTCAGCAAAGAATCCGTGCGCTGCCAAAAATCCGTGTTCTGCAAAGAACCCTTGTGCCGCTAAGAATCCTTGCGCGGCCAATCCTTGCGCAGCAAAAAGATAATCCGTTCTAGGGGGAAATCTGCACCTACCCCAGGGGAGGGTGGTTTTCTGCTACCCTCCCTTGCTTTTACCAGGATCATTTTTTAAGCGATCAGAGAGGGTTTATACAGAAAGGAGGACTCTTTTGACCCTGATCTTATTTACAGTGCTTTTGCTTCTGACCACTCCTGTGATGGCCCAGGTGGCAACCCAGAAAGGCGACCTGGAAACTGGAGAGAGCGTCTATAAGGAGATCTGCTTCGCCTGCCACGGGTTAAAAGGGGACGGCAAAGGGCCAGGGTGGTTCAATACCAAGCCAAGTCCCCAGGTCTTTATCAATTCTGTCTATATGTCTCGGCTTACCGACGAATACATCTTTAACGTCGTAAAATACGGAAAACTAGCTGTATTGAAGAGGCAAATACCCAATAAGAAACTTGAGGCTGTCGCCATGCCATCTTTCGGGGACGTTCTCGAGGACGACCAGATTCGCGAGCTGATTAAATTCGAACGGGCCTTTAGTCGAGGAGGGCCGCAATCGGCAGAGATGAGAGAGATTTTTGATGCGGCTTGTATGATCTGTCACGGTAAAGGGGGTCGGGGAAATGGGGAAAGGGCGAGTAAGGCTCAACCGGCCCCGAAGTACTTTGTCAGCCTCATACAACCATCACCTATGAACCTGACGGATCCCCAGCTCATGGCTCGGTTTAAAGATGATTTTCTCTTTGCGCTGATCAAAAAGGGGAAAATCGGATCTGTCGTGGAGGAAAAATTCGACACCATGCAACCCTTCGGCCAAGTCCTCAGCGATAAGGAGATCTGGAGCTTGATTCGCTACATTCGCGAAACCTTTGTCAACCCCAACAGAGACGAGGGCCATGCCCGACGGAAGAAGAACTAGCAGCCTCTTAGTGTTTTTCCTTGTGGTATCGTTTTACAATCCATCTTTTGCGCAACCACCTATTGAAATTCGCATAACAGCCGACGAATTCCTCTTCACGCCGGCCCAAATTCAGGTCCATCAAGGGAAGTATAAAATCACCGTTACAAATGAAGGAGGGTTCCCGCACGGTTTAGCCATCGTGGGTCGGACAGAAAGGATAAAATACATCGAGCCGAACGATACCAAGAGCCTGATAGTCAAATTCGATCGGGCTGGGAGTTATACCTTCTTCTGTCCCCAGCCAGGCCACCGCGGCAAGGGCATGGAAGGGATTCTCAAGGTCGAAAAAAAATAGGAGATGGATGGATCGAACTCCCAACATCCCGATGGGAAAATTCTCGAGCATCTTCGCTATAATTCTGCTCCTTTTTAGTCTGAACCTTTTTGGTGGTCCCCAACGAGCAGAA
>JACZXR010000574.1 GCA_022571535.1 Deltaproteobacteria bacterium
GTCTATACGGGCACGGCAAGCCACTGTCAGAGCAGGGATCGTTAGCACGGGATCGCCCAGGACCCGCAGATGCCAGTTGTGGTGCTTGTTGTAATCCGTCGCCCACTTGCTGATCTCTATATCGGCGAAGCCAATATCGATCCATTTACAATCCGGCGCGGTCACCACCGTGATCTCGCGGGTCTGGGTGTTGAGCTTGTGAGAACCGCGGGTCCAATCGACCACGTCGAGGGCAGCGACCAGATCGATGCCCTTGAAGGCCTCGGGATGAAAGCTAACGCTCAACGGGTGACGGTTGGGAAAACCGAGCCGCTTGTTGATATCGAAAACCGCAGCGCCAACGGTCTCGGCGAGCTCCACTGTGGGATTGAATCCGATGGGCATGCGTGCCGCGTATTCGGTGAGCAGCAGCGGGTTGTCGGCGGCAACCAGCATATCGGCGGCCTGTTCGACCGCAGCGGCCTCCGGGGCAATCCGGGATGGAACTTTGACCGCGAAATTCGGCGGGATGGACACATCCTCTGTCAAAGGACTTTCCTGCAAGGCCGAGTCGTAGCACATGTAGATGGGGCCCTGCGGCTCGCTCATCATGATCGAGTAGGCGCGGGCAAATGAATCCGGCACACCGTGAATGCTGCCCGGCTGATAATCCCATTTAGTGAAATTGCGCACCACATCACCCTGAGCGAAGGCGGTATGAATCCAGTCGATGTACGGACGGCGGTACTTTTCGTCCATCGGACCTGTCGCACCCACGACAAATACCGGGCAACGGTCGATATAGGCGTAATAGATACCCATCGGGGCGTGCAAAAGCCCTACAACGTCATGGACAATGGCCATCATCGGGCTGCCAGTTGCCTTGGCGTATCCATGGGCAATCTGAACCGCGATCTTCTCGTGGTTACATAGCAGCATCGGTGGCTGATTCTCGCCGTAATTGACCATCGAATCGTGCAGGCCGCGAAAGCTGGCGCCGGGATTGAGAGCGACATAGGGAAACCCGTACTGCTTGATCAAATCGACGATGACATCCGATTGCCACCGCTGATCGGATTTTTTGACGGCAGCCTTGCCCTCCTTCGCAATATCATTCATGAAGCCTTCCTCCTTACGTTAGTTCAATGTTTGCGCGGTACCCTGAATTACAAAAAAACACCCCGTATTTGAGTCTGCCTCTTCACGGGGTGACTTTGCGACGCAGGGGCGAGTGAGTTATAGGAATAATTTCTTCTCAATTCAAGAGGCTATCAGAGGTAAACCCCGTACCACGGACTTACGTCCGTGGCTTTGGGGCACTGCCCTTACAGGGAGGTCGGAACATTCATCCCCGCGCTTACGCACGGGGCGTTCTGTGGTACGGGGTAAAGTCTGGGATAGAGAAGGGAAACTCAAACAGTCAAGATATAGAAGCCTGACCTGTAACCGCTCTACTTCTTAAATCCACCCAAGAGAGCTCTTCTACCGCCGTCCCAGAAGCATTTCACATCCTCAAACCCAGCTTCTCTCAACCAATTCATCTGGATCTTCAGTGACGGAGTCATACGGTCGAAATTCAGGAAACAACCGCCTATTTTCACTAGTGAAAAAGTCTCGCAGTAAATTGCCCGAATGATGTCCGGTGACCGAACGTTATGGATCGCTATCGAAGATACGACAGCCTCAAATGGCCCTTTGATCTTCCGGCTCCAGCCCTGTTTACTAAAATCACAAAGGACATACTTAAAGCGTCCCTTGAGGCATTTCATACGCTTCCGGCCCAGCTTGGCCATCTCTTCAGATCCATCCTGGCATACGACAACACCGTTAGAAAAATAGTTCAAGAGAAACTGGGCTAAGGCCCCATACCCTGCTCCTAAATCTAAGACGTTGATTCGAGCCTCTTTGTCATAGGGCAAGATTTTTGCCATCAAACGGAAGGTCTTCTCCCGATCGGCCTCCCTTAGATCTTGACGGTCCGCCCACTGGGAAACGTACTTTCGAGAATCCCAATCGTGGTGATCCCAAGGGTCTGATATTTTCGGCATCCGTACTCCTGAGAATTTACATCGCTTGCGGCTCTTCGAGTATTGGAAAATATCACACCGTATTTTTTCCCACAACAAGAGACTCAAGCAGACAAAAGGATCCTAGCTTCTTCGAAAAATTATCCTATCCGTAAAATTACAATGATCCGATCAAAAGCCAGGAAAGGAAATTAGTTAACCCCGATCCGAAATTATTCCGTTCGTGAAATACTCCCTGATGAGCATCAGGCCTCGCCAAAGAGCTACTTTTACCGTGAATCGGCAACTCACCTCTAGTATAATTGCAGGCCGAAGATCAAA
>JACZXR010000073.1 GCA_022571535.1 Deltaproteobacteria bacterium
AGGGGAAGGAATTCCAGATTGAGTACATCCAGAACGGGAAGCTGTACCGGACACCGGTTTTACGACCTCGTTAAACCTACCTCGCCGCCATTCTACCAGCTTGCATGACCATCCCTAACCCCACAAACCTGAATCGCAAAGAGGCGAGCCCTCCGAGTCTCCCGAAAAACAACGCGTAGCTTATAAGGGGGGTAAGAAGCACGAAAAAGATATACATCCACGCCATGTTGTTGGTCATCGTCAGCAGACCAACTCCCTGCGAGACAAATTCGGCCGTTTCCCCAATCCGAACGGTCCCTCCCCTAACACGATAGAGCGCCTCCAAGACATGCGAAATCAGACCCAGAAAAAGCGTCCAGGACTTAACCCACCAGATCGCGCCAAGGTAATCGAAAACTTTCATATGCATTCCCGGCAGCAAGCTTATAAGCACGCCAATAGGGAAAAAAGCGTAAAGGATCATGATTAACCACCCCTGGATCACAGGCACTATCGTGTTCATCAATCCTCGGGCAAAATCAATTATCACCTCACCTACGGAGCCGATAAGTCTACCAACGACGTCACCGGCGCCACGCGCGAATCGTTCAAAGATGTTCGCCCGCCGTTGCACCTCATTTGGATCCGAACTCTCATGCACCAACCCCCCGCTAATCCCCTGCGACTGGTACTGGTCATAGAGGCGGGTCGCCGCTGTAAATAACGCCATTGTCGTAATATCCTGGATCTGCCCTTCATTTAGTTGTGGCATTACCCTGGTAAGTATCGTTCTCCGCTCATCCAGCCAGGTTCCAAATCGCCCTTTAATGAGCTGGGCCCACTCGTCGCAGCTTGAGGGGCCGGCAACAGGAACAATTTCCCTCATTGCTGCCCTGGTATTACCAACCGCTGGGTCGTTATCATCGGCTCTGCCCACAAGACTTCCCAGGCCGCCGAAAATACCAGAGATGCTTCCCCGCTGATCAGCATCCTGAAGTCTCGCCTCGGTCGGCCCCAAGCAGTTGTCCAGGAAAAGTGAGACTTCCCTTATTGTGGCCGCATCGTCAATTTCCTGGCCCGAGGCCCACATCATCCCCCTGGCTGTGGCAAAGGGCGTCGTCATGAACGTGGTCTCCCGGCCAAACCCACGATCCAGGATTCTTACAAGACTGTACAGAACCGCATCGTAAGCCCTGACCACACCGTAGAACACAACATTCACCCGCGCTCCGGCATCCGCACCGGAAAGCTGAGATCCGGACTGCCCCGTCATCAGTGCCTGTGAATCCACGACCATCGTCCGCCCGAGAAGAGCAATTGCCGCAAGGGCAAAGACGAGATAGAGAAGAATCTTGCTCCCCTCGCCACGAAACATCATAAGAGATGTGAACCACAAGAACCCGATAACAAAAAACAGCACAAACACCACTCTCAGCTCGCCGAACAGACCCTGGAGGATCTCCCCCTGGAGGGCCATGCCCAGGTAAGCATACATTGCTTCAAGCGAGTTATGAGCAAAGACCATGGTATGACTTATCTTCCGGTCCCGTATTCCAAAGATTGCCCTGCCTCCACACCTACCCGCGTCTTTACGTTTGCACTTCCGGCAGACTTTCCTTCTACCCTTCTTTGCTCAGCAACCGTTGCTAAAATATCTTTCGCCACCCGATCCTCAAACTCAGCCTGTTTCGCCATGAGGTCCACGTCCGTTAGAAGCCTTTGTAATGACGCCCTATATTCTTCCCTTACAGCCTGCGGAACATCCTGATTCGAGCTTACGCCCTCGAGTGCCTGGCTGAACCTCTGGTTGAGGCGCAATATCTTGGCCCTGGTGGCAACCAGCGATTGCCTGTGACAAATGCTCTGGATGCTCACCTCTCTCATCGATGGCTCCATTCTTGCCAGACTAAAAAGAACATCCGCTGTGAGCGGGATGGTTCCTTCAACACTCAGCGGTCCCCCTGCGCGGGCCCCAGATGAGGCTTGCCGGACTTTTTGCCTCACTTCCTGGCATATTTTGTCTTCCAATTCCTGCCGCACATCACTCACTGACTTGGCCGGCATCACCCTTTGAACATCCTGCCTCCCCCCTGAGAGCGAGCTGGTTCTAAAATCAATAACAAGATCTTTTAACAACTGCTTATCCTCAGGAGATATTTGAGAGGCGCTGACGATCTTCTCTGTCGTTGAGGTTGTACCAAAAGCCATAATGCCTCTAGAGCTTCCTCCGGGTCCCCCGGAGCAAGCCTTCTCAGCGCTCTCCGGGGACATGATTCCAAATGTAACAGCAAGCTGCACGCATCGCTCCTGCGAGCCCGCCTGGATGCTAGCGGCCGGATCGGGCCCAAGCTGGAGCCTGCGCAAGAGATCCTGAAGCATACGGATGGTCAGTTGCTGATTCATGAGCGAGGTCACATTGGCCAGAGCCGACGCGCTGTTGGGATTCTGGAACGAACGCAGGAGAAACTCATTATAAAGCGGCGTCTCCGTATACTCCTGGAGGGCGGCCGAAATGGAGGGAAGATTCATCAGCGACCTCACGTAGTTTTGCACATCTATACCGGAGGGGTTGAGGCCAAAGGTAAACTCGCTGGTGAGAGCTCCAAGCTGCCAGTCCCGCTCGATGCGAGGCGGCACGGGACCGATGCGATAGGTGTAGGTCGAAGAGTCCTTGTTGTAGAACTCACTCGCTGAGCCCTGCCCCGTTTGGGCAAAAGAGATCGATGCGGAGCCCAGGATCAGAACCATGAAGACGAGCGTAAAGTTAACCATCATCGCCTCCGTCCAAGATCTACTTTTTGCCACCTGGCCGTGTACCTAGGGCCCCGGAGCTGATCCAAATCTCTCCTTGAACACTTCTGTCACGGCCTTTGCCAACGCCTCTTTAATAGCGGCCTCTGTGATAGCCGATCCCACCCGGAATATCTTTTTTTGCAGCGGCAGTGCTAAATAGAGGTTGGGCGTCCTCTGTGGGCGCATAAGCTTAACCTCCTCCTCGCCTTTCCTTACCGGAAAGAGAGGTTGACTCCGTCTCACAAACCTCATTACCTCCTCATCTCTTGCTCTGACTGGAATTCCGACAACACCCAGCTGCTCTTCCTGCCAGACTTTGTTCAAAACCTTCACATCCTCTCTGGCAGAGGGGTCATGGGGGGAAAAGAAATAGTAAAGGCCTACGAGCCCCCTTTTTTCGATCTCCTTCCTCTTCTTTACCTTCTCCCCTACAAGCCCCTGCACGGGTCCCAGCTCATGCTCAGCCTGAGCGATGTATTCGCTCGCTTGGGCGAGCGCCTCATTTGCCTCTCTCCTCCAGGCAACGTACTCCCTGGCCGTCTCAAGGGAGGGATCCTCAAGAACGTTTTTGACGGGAGGTGGCAAATTGGCCGCGTTTAGCCCTGCCAACAAGGATGCGGCATCGGCTCTCTCTTTTCCCGGCAGCTCGTCTTTCTCAAACACCGCAAGCTCTTTCGGAGCCTTTATGGGAGTGCAGGGCCTGAACCAATCAACGAAACAATCGAAGGTCTCCCCCCAGGCATTGATTTCCTGACTGAGAGAATGTGCCGGATACAGAATAAGGGCCGCCGTTAGAAATAACACAGTGGAGGTCATGACCATCCTCATCAACAATTAAGGTCTTCTTTCTCATCTTTCCTTATTAAGTTTTTCCTCAAGCTCATCTGCTCTTGTGACTATTATCCTCTTCCCGTCCTTTTCAATCACCGCACTTGGAAATGTCTTAACGCCATATCTCCTGACAATGCTCCCATCCATGTCCACCTCAAGATCGAAATTGAACGGGTAGGATTGAAGCTCGGCGAGATATGCGCCCACTTGTGAGGGATCTCCAAGAAAAACTCCGTGAATTTCATAAGTTACACCCAATCTCTTAAGCTTTCCTTCCAATATTGCCGCTTCATCAGGACAGGAACGGCACCCGGGTGAGATGAAAAAGATAACCCTCGCTTTCTCCCCTACCTTGTTTTTCACCGAGCCATACCCCAGGTCACCCAGCGAGCCAGGCTTTGGAGACGACGAAAAGAAGTCGACCTGGGCATGAAGGATAAAAGGAGACCCTTCAGTAAATAGGCTCATGACCACATCGATGAGCACCATCTTCATGGTCAATGAAACGATGACCAGATAAAAAAGGGAGTTCTTCTTAACCATGCCTTAACCTCGCTCGCCTAGCGAACCTGAATGCAGCAGCTGACAGGCTTCCAGTAAACCCAGAGATATTTCCCACCTGTTCCCGGTCGCCCTCGGTTGTAATCCCAGGCGCGCGGGTCGGCCCCCGGAATCATGCAAGCGGTCTTTGTCGGGTAGCCAAGCTGCATCTGTTTCCCACCAATTCCAGCTGTAAGATCCATTGCCCGATATGAAAGCAGACCCGAGGCTACCACCTCGCTCCCGTGAAACGCCCTTCCCTGCCTCGGATAAAGCGGACCCCAGTTGCCCACCATGGAGGAGCGCGCATCCCGACCCCGATCACGCTGATCATTGTGCCAGAGAGGATCCGGTTCAGAGGCGTACATCAACCCTGCCTTTCCCCCACTGCATCCCCATTTGTTCAAGAAAGGCTGTTCATTGATCATCACCGACCAGGGAACCCCGAACACGTGCGTCTCGAAAAATTTCTCGTCCATCAAGGGGCCAGTCGCTGTCCTCACCCCACCTCCACCCATACCGCTTGCAGCATTTGCGGCCTGGGATGGAACAGATCCGCTTGCCGCGCCAAGGATCGAGGCCGTTATTCCAGGAAAACTCTTACCCCAAATGGTGTCTCCTGGGACATTCACCGTCTCCGCGACCTCGTCGGGCCGCCAGTGACGCACCCGAACCCACACATGGCAGTGTCCACGATGGCAAACGATCCGGCATATTCCCGTAATCCTCCACCGAAGGCAGGAGCCCCAGTTGAAAAAAGACTCCTCGGCAATCCCTACCCTCTGTACAACCAGAGACAAGAAAAGCGCGAGGACAACAACGACTCTTTTTAGCGCCACGTCACCCCCCTGACCGACTCCCTTGCCATCTCAACGAACTCCTTGGGCTCGCTTCGATCCATCGGCTCGCCTCTACGAACTCGTACCCTGATCTCCAGATAGCTTTGCCTTCCGTCACCGTTCGACGGTGAGCTCACGGTCGAACCGTCCTCGCAGAACCTATCGGCAATCCTGAGCCTGGGCTCCTCAAGAGCGCGCATCCATCGAAACCACCTCCAGTAGGCCCTGCGCCGCAGACTCCTTACCTCTTTCATCTCCATATGAAACCTCCGGCAGAGCCTCAGCAGACCGAAAGATCGATAAAAGTCCAATCTCCCTTTTCTCTCCAGGACGAAGGTCACACCCCTTCTCTCATAAAGCTCCTCGACCTCCCCAAGGAGCTCATCGGCCCATACTTTGAGGCGTGCCTTCTCGCTCATCAGCGGCACACGGACCACTTTCCCTGCGTAGCCGGCCTCCCAGAGCTGCTTCACTATTGCGTGGGGAAGAGACACGGCCCCAATCCTAATCCGCCAATGGGAGATCCGGACACCCGTAAAGGAGCAGATACGTCGCTCTTCATGGTGCCATTTCTTAAAGCGAACGTAGGGGGATTTACTGTAAGAAGAAAAAGACAATGCGTGATTCCGACTTGGCGATAGGAGTGGTCGTTCTGGCCGCAGTCATAGCGGGTCTACTTTACTTCCTTTTCTCCACTCAGCTGGGCGGGATAGGCCAGTGGCTGCGCGGGCCTTCTCATACACAGATCCTCAAGTCCATCGAAGCAGAGAAGGCAAAGTTCAGCCGGGAAACAGAAATTATAAGCTCCTACCTTGAACGTTCCTTCCCCTTGAAGGCCTACAGGCTCATTGACCTGGCCTTTCGAGGTGAGCCTCAAGGTCGAACCTTCAAACTTGACGATTACCCGGCATGGACTCTAAAAATGAATGCCGAACGGGAATCCCTTCTGGACGAGACCCTCAAAGCAGCAGCCAGGCATGGCAAGAGCGCAGACGCCCTCTTGCTCGCCCTGGAAGCAAGAAGGTCCCTCCGTGACAGGATCAAAGAGAGCCAGGCAAAAAGGGACACAAAGGCCCTCGACAGGGAAATAAGCGACCTCCAGACACGACTGGACGGCGAGAGAGATAGCCTTATTGTTATACGGGATCAGTTCTCCGAGAAGCGCCGCTCCCTGAACCAGCAAGTACTAAGAGAATGGTTCATCCGCTCCCTGCTTGTCGGCGTGCTTGTCGCCGTCTTTCTTAGCGGTTCCTGTTGGTTTATCACGAAGTCCCCAACCCTTTACGGAGCCCAAACAAAAACCTCCTACCAGACAAGGGTGCCCTCGGCACCGGGCATATTTTCTTTCTTCCGGCCGAAAGCGACGCATCAATCCGCTTTGCTAAGGCCAGGGGAAGGCTGCGTTTTAAGTGGCTCGGCTTTTCGCTTCACCATCCAGCCGAAGAGCGCTTCAATCCCACACGTCATCACGATGGCTCTCAAGGGTCTTCCCAAAAGCAAGACCGCGCTCAAGCTTGCTTCCATCCTGGGCGGAAACCCCGATACCCCCGCATCACCCTCACACCACCTGAGCGAGCCCGGAGGGCTCATCACCCACACGGCGAAGGCTTTAAAACACTCTGAGCCCTTGCTCACAATGCTGCCCGACCCCAAGATCGGCCCAGTAGCCATCCTGGCGCACGACATCGGGAAGGTCTTCACACTGGAAGGCAAGGGGGCAGGCCGTCCACATGACATCCCGGGTGCTGATATTCTCGCCTCGCTGCCCGAGCTGAGAGAGGAGTTCGATGAGACAACCGCCCGCTCGCTCCTGCTCGCCATAAGGCATCAGCACTCGAACGCGGAGATACCGCTGAACGCCCCTCCCCTTACCCACACGATTCTCCAGTTTATCAAGAAGGCGGACCATGCCGCAGCGGCAGAGGAAAGCCGTGAGGCGGCACAGGAAACAAAACTCCTTGCCCCAAAAATCATCGAGGCGTTCCCTTTTGCCATTGCGGACCTCAACGTGAACGGCTGCAACGGAGGATCACCCGAAGGATTTTTATGTGATGGGACTCTTTTCCTGCTGAAAGAACCCGTCAAACAAAGACTCCTCAGGCACCTCAATGCCCGCGATGGAGGCGTCTTTAAGGGCCAGGACCCGGTCTGGAATGAAATTGCCAACGCGCTGGCCGAGGCGAAGCTGATCACGAAGAAGATCGGCGCTAAAGAGGCTGGCCAGAAGAGTTGTCTGTTTGCGATCAAAACGCCCATGGGACAACAAAGAGCTATCGCGCTTCACGCCTCAAACCTGGCGCCGCAACTTCGGGAAAAATGGCTCATGGGAAATATCCCGAAAATTGAGATTCTTTAGACAACCGATGGCTCGACTTTGCTCGCCATAAGAGGAGGAAAAAATGAAAACCTACGGAGTGGACATTGGCTACGGCTACACCAAGGCCGCGGCACCGAATACACCCCCGGTGGTTATCCCGTCGATCGTGGGATCTAACGAAACCCCGAGCTACAGAAGCGAGATCGGAGACAGGATAAAAATCACTCCTCTCACCTTAAACGGCCACTCTTACCTTGTCGGGGAAGCAGCCAGAAGGTTCAGCCGCCACCAGTACCGTATCTTCGACTCCACCTGGTCGGAGAGCCCCTACTACCTCCTCCTCTTTGTCTCCGCCCTGCTCCGGATCGAAAAGGCAGGTGAAGAACCCGTTGCAGTTGTCACAGGCCTCCCCGTAAACCACTACACACCGGAGAGGGCTAAACAGATCGAGCAACTGCTGGCCCGAAGTCATAACGTCAGCACTCCCTCCGGCCAAACCGCCCTCAAGGTGGAGAAGGTCAAGGTTATCCCTCAGCCTATCGGCTCGTTTTTTGATCTGTTGCTCGATGACAGCGGAAGACTTAAGGATCCCCATGGAATCCGCCAGAGGGTGGGAATCATCGACATCGGCTTTCAGACAACCGACCTGGCCCTTGCGGCCCCCCAGTTCATGGAGCCCTCTTCCGGCTCCCTCGATGTGGGCGTGCGCAGTGTCGCCGACCAGCTTGCCCGGGATATCAACCGGAAATACTCCCTCAATCTCGACACGACTGAGGCTGAGGAGGCCCTGCGGTCAAAGTCGGTAAAGATCTTTGGTGAAAGGGTGGATCTTTCGGACATCATCGCCGAGAGGACCCGAGAGGTGGCCGAGCGAATTCTCTCACAGGCCCACACCCTCTGGGGCCGGGGCCAGAGACTCAACCGGCTCATCCTCACGGGTGGGGGAGCCTCGCTCTTCCGATCCTATCTCACCGGATATCCCAATCTCCATGTCCCCAACGATCCTTCGCTCTCCAATGTCAGTGGGTATCTGAAGCTTGCCAGAAGGACCAAATGGTAAGACGCAATTTCAGCCTGCGGCGCCTGTCACGTCTGTTCGGCACAAACCCCCAATATATTCGGGACGCCATGGCGATCCGGGAAAAAGACCTGAATCCGCAGCACCCACGCTTGGCTGAAAACCTCAACAACCTAGCCACCCTCTATTATGCGCAAGGCCGTTTTGCCGAGGCGGAACAGCTATTGAAGCGGGCAATGGGGATCCAGGTGAATGCCTTCGGCCCGCAACCCCCGAAGGGAGTCCTGATCTTGTGGAACTTGGCCGGGACCTTTAGCTCCTTGGCACT
>JACZXR010000074.1 GCA_022571535.1 Deltaproteobacteria bacterium
CCCGGGCCAATAGAATACGCATAAGCCACAGGAATCATCACTAGTAAACCTAGCCCCAGTTGCTGGGATCACCTCACAACAACATCATCATCACGCGTGAGGAAAACATCCGCCGCGCCTGCTTCAGCGGATGCTCAATGCGCTGCACCCAGCGAAGGATCTAAGGTTTTTTATCAACCCGTTGGCTCTCTCCTTGACGCCGGACTCTCTTCAGGTGTATCCATCTTAAACAATTGATCTAATTCCTAATTTGATGAAAATCATGGAACAACTTAAAAACTGGGATCAAGAGACCGACGTTGTAGTGGTGGGATATGGTCTTGCCGGCGGGGTCGCTGCCATTACGGTGCATGACGCCGGCGCCAGTGTTCTATTGCTGGAAAAGATGCCCAACCCGGGCGGCATTTCCATTCTCTCCGGCGGAGGGGTGGGGATAGCCCATGACGCTGAGGGGGCCTTTCGCTATCTCAAACGGACCTGCAAAGGGACAACGCCGGATGACGTGCTCTGGCCGTTGGCCAAAGGGATGACAGAAATTCTCGGATGGGTCGGGGAGATGGCCAAAGTAAGCGGAACGGAACCTGACAAAAGCGAAACTCGCGGGTCCGGCACGTATCCCTTTCCCGGGACCGATTCTATGGATTCCATAAAGCTCAAAGATTTTCCTGCTTATTCCACCTTTCCCTGGGCTCAGGGGTTAAGGGGAGGGGCACGGCTGTTCAAAATCATTTTCGACAACATCGAACTGAGAAAAATTCCGGTCATGCTCGCTACACCGATCACAAGGCTGATCACAAATTCAGACGGCCATGTAACAGGTGTGTCGGCCCTAAAAGACGGGCAGGAGATCAGAATCAAGGCTCGAAGGGGAGTTGTTCTTGCTTGTGGTGGCTTTGAAAACAACAGTGAAATGAAGCTTCAGTACTTTGAGCTTCAACCCGTCTATCCGGTCTATCTGGGCAACACCGGCGACGGGATCCTGATGGCACAAAAAATTGGCGCTGACCTTTGGCACATGTGGCACTTCCACGGTGGATACGGTTTCAAGTATCCCGAGTTTCCATTCGCCATAAGGCATGTCTGGGCCGGTCCCCGAAAAAATAACCGCAAGATGATTTGGATCGCCCTGGATCGGTATGCCAAGCGATTCATGAACGAGTACCCCCCAGCCCCCCAGGACACAGGGGCACGGCCTCTGGAGTATTACGATCCAGATATTCAAGACTATCCGCGTGTCCCATGCACTCTCATCTTTGACGAAGAAGGGAGAAAAATAGGGCCCGTAGCCATGGTCATTGTGAACGACCAGAGGTACCACTACCAATGGAGCGAGGACAACACCGCTGAGATCAAAAAAGGATGGATCCAGAGGGGAGAAACACTGGAGGAGATCGCGGAAAAGATCAAAGCCCCAAAGGAGGCCCTCATATCTACGGTGAAAAGATGGAACCACAATTGTGCGCAGGGTTCTGATCGTGACTTCAAGCGCCCCTCCCAAACCATGATGCCCATTGCCACTCCCCCCTATTACGCCATGGAGTCCTGGCCCATCGTATCCAACACCCAAGGTGGGTTGGTGCACGACACAACCCAGCGTGTCCTGGACCCGATGGGACAACCGATCCCACATCTATACGCAGCCGGCGAAATAAGCTCCATATTCGGCCACCTCTATCTAGAAGCGGGAAACATCACAGAGGCCTTCATCGGCGGGCGTATCGCGGGCCAGAACGTCTTCCGGGAAGAGCCCCTGAATTAACTCGAAAGGGCTCTTCCGGGTCCTCTTTTTTCTTGGATCCAGCATAGATCAATAGGCATAGGCCGAAGCAAAAAGTCGAAAAGTGAAGAAGAGAGTTCATGACCCTCATTCTTAATAATGATGATGTCGAGAAGGCCCTCGACAAGGAGGAATGCCTCCAGGCTATGGATGAAGCCTATCACGAGCTTCCTGTGGGACGAGCAGTCAACCGCCCCACCAGTCATATCTACACTGCCCATTCCCTCCCCCAGGCGACTTATAGTTTCAAGTCTGTGGAGGGGGCAGTACAGAAATTCGGAATTCTGGCACTGCGCATCACCTCCGACATCGTTCGAGAGGAGAAACATGACGGCTCGACCCGTCTGGAAAAACTCCCTCTGGCAGGCAAAGGACAGTACCTGGGCCTTGTTCAACTATTCAGTATTGAGAATGGAGAGCTCCTGGCAATCATGCCCGATGGGTTGATTCAGCAAACCAGGGTCGCAGTGACCAGCGCCCTGGCGGCAAGGGCGCTGTGTCGTGAAAATGCCACGACCCTGGGTCTCCTCGGATCGGGAGGACAGGCCCGTTCTCATCTCCGCTTTCTGACTTCCGTTCGTCCGATCCAAAAGGTAAAGGTCTTCAGCCCCAATCCAGATCACCGAATAACCTTTGCCGCTGAAATGGAAAAAGAGATGGAAATTCCAGTGGAAGCGGTGAACAGTGTAGAGAATGCCGTTAAAAGTTGCGATCTTGTCTGCAGCGCTACCAACTCATCTCGCCCCATGATGACAGGTGCATTGCTTGAGCCGGGAGTGCACTACAATGCGATTCGAGAGTTCGAGGTCGACGAATCGGTCTTTGAAAAAAGCCATGTGATTGCCATTCATACTCGATACGGAGGGATTCAGCATTTTCTCCCCCCGGGTCTGAAAGAAGATCTTCCCGCGATCCGAAGAGAAAAGCCGCGTGACTGGAGCCGTTATCCCGAGATCAGTGATTTTCTTATTGGCAGGGCCACCGGCCGCACCACCGATCAACAGATCACCTTCTTTCTGAACAACGTGGGAACCGGGGTGCAATTCGCCTCCATGGGGTATTGTGTGTACCGTAGAGCGAAGCAGGCCGGGATGGGGCGGGAAATCCCCACCGAATGGTTCCTCCAGGACATCAAGCCATAAGGTATAGTGATCAGGCCTAACGCGGTGTAGGTTCTACATAGAGAAAGAGAATGGTATGTTAGCGGACTCAGAACCTTTTTCACTCTACATCCACATTCCCTACTGCATTAGCAAGTGCCCTTACTGTGATTTCAACTCTCATGTCGTGCCGGTGATCCCTGAGACCAATTACACGGAGGCATTGAAGAATGAACTGGACACCTACGCCACCAAAGAATACTGGAACGGCAGAACGCTAAAAAGCATCTTCTTCGGCGGGGGCACCCCCTCCACGTTCAATCCAAAAAGCATTTCTGAAATTTTACAGAAGGCAGAGTCCTTATTTCCTTTTGAACGGGACATTGAAATTACCCTTGAGGCCAATCCCGGGACGGTGGACAGTAAAAACTTTTCAGGCTATCGGGCATGCGGGGTCAATCGAATCAGTATCGGCGCCCAGTCCTTTCAGCCACATCTGCTCAAGTTCCTTGGTCGTGTCCACTCGCCCGAAGAGACCCGTCAGGCCTTAAGGATTATCCGGCAGGCCGGATTCGAGAATTTCAGTCTGGACCTCATCTATGCGAGCCCTGGCCAATCCCTATCGGATCTAAAGGCCGACCTGAGCGAGGCCCTGAGCTTTCATCCTCCCCACCTCTCTGCATACAACCTCACCTTTGAGGAGGGGACTCCCTTTTACCGGAAATATCGCGCCGGAAAAATCCGCCCACTGCCAGAGGAGGAAGAGATCTCCATGGCGGAGATGATCGAAGAGACGCTTGCAGGGGAATGCCTGGAGCGTTATGAAATTTCTAACTATGCCCGAGGCGAGTTTCAATCGCGCCACAACCTCAACTACTGGCAAGGAGGGGAATACCTGGGAATTGGGGCCGGGGCACACAGCTACAAGCAAATCGGCGACAACGACCTTCTGGGGCACAGGTGGCATAACGAGGAGAATCCCGGCTGCTACATGGAGAAAATCGAGCATGAGGGGCAGGCCGTCAATGGAGAGGAAAAAGCCGACTCTCAGAAGGCCGCAGGGGAATTCATGTTTCTGGGCCTGAGAATGACAAGGGGAATTTCAGTTGCGGCCTTCTCGCGCCGATTTGGGACAAACCCCGATGAGTTCTATCCTCAGATCAGCGATTGGGTAAAAGGAGGGTTGATGGAAGAGAAAGATGGCCAGCTAAAACTCACTCCTCGTGGGCTTATGGTCGCCAACTCTATCTTCGTTAACTTCGTTTAGAAGCTGAAGTAGCTGCTTAGGTGCATCTTTTCTGCCGTATTCAATAGTCAAAAACTCAAGCCTGGCACTGGGCCTGAAATAAACAAAAAGCCCGCAATGTCCGAGGACACCGCGGGCCTTTTGCTGCTGGATTTTACGTGTTCCTTATTTTTTCTTTCCTTTCCCTTTTTTTGCTTCCGTTTTTGCCTTTGCAACCTCTGCCCCAACCTTTGCCTTCTCGACATCGGGTTTCACTTCATGGACTGTGATGTTTCCACCAGCAAGGGTCCCGCTGTATTCATACGTGAACGAGTTGTAGGTAATTTTGATGGAAAAGGTATCCTTTCCCTGACCTGGATTGCCATTATCCACTACTACGACCGTATAGGAGTATCCTTCTGTGCCATTGAGCAAACCCGAACCGGTGAATACGGCCTCGTTTCCGGTGACCACAAGGGTTGAAACTCCATTACCGTGGTAGTTCATGTTGCCATCGTGAGCGACAAATTGCAGTTGACCCTTCATTGTGGCATTTCCGTTGTCATCGTAATGAATATTAAACCCAAAACTGTGCTTCACGTTTCTATCTAGGATGAATCCTCCCCCAGTAACCTTGCCGAAGGTACTGACAACCGGATCGTCCTCCACAACTGGTGGCGGATCGTCCTCCACCGGCTCATTCCCCACAGCGATTTCGTGAGTCTCTGAAGTGCTCTGCCCGGTGGTGTCTGTCGCCACCACCTTGATGAAATTGGGCCCATCAACCAGTATCAGGTTGACGCTGAAGGAGACCTCGTTTGGGTCGTCGGGGTTGTTGGTAGATAGAAACGTGACCAGTTGACCGATCACGGTAATGCTTTCGATCCCTATGTCATCGGTGGCGGTGCCCTCAACGACAACGTCTGTAGAACCGGAAGTGGCTCCATCAGCAGGCGTAAAGGCCAACACAGGCGGGCCTTCATCCCGAGAAACTGTGCGCGTGTCAGAACTGGTGTTACCCGAGGTATCAGTAGCCACAGTCACAATCTCGCTCGGCCCCCCTACGAGCGCTATGGTCGCACTGAAGCTCACCTCATTCGGATCGGCCGCGTTCCCGGTCGAGGCGACCGTCGCCGCGACGCCGTTGACCGTGACGCTGGCAACCTCTACGTCATCCGTCGCTTTGCCGGTGACGGTGATGCTGCTGTTGCTGGTGATGAAGTCAGGCTCCGGGAACTCCACGGTCAGCGTAGGACCGCCGATATCGATCACCTGCTGGGCACCGGGAACTACATCCACAGTGAGCTTACCGAACGTGGTAAATGAGCCGTCCACAGTGGCCTCGGCAGTAATGCTACAGGTACCCTCCATGCCTGCAAAGGTGACTCGCGTTTCCTTGTCCGCTTGGTAATGACCCCAAGAGACGAGATTATAGCTCGACAAGAGCTGGTCGAATTCGTCTCGATTCTGGCACGACCCTGTGAGCCGGGGGCCGCTCGGGACCCCATCGCCATTGACCTGAAACGTTATTGTCACAGTGCCGGTCCTGAAGCCGAAGTTCCGTGTTGCCGTCTCTCCTGCGGCAACAGAGATCGGATTTGAGGAACTCTGGTTATCGGTGAAGTTCAGACGCTGATAAATGTAGTTACTGGGATCGGAGTTGTAGAATTGGAAAGTGAAGTCCGAAGGATGCCAACCGCCCTCGCTGACGATCAGGTCATAGGCCCCTGTTGTTCTGTTTATATTGTCGCTCGATCTGCCTCCATACGTAGGAGTGCCCCACACCCCTCCGGACGCAGCAATGGACGCATAAGTCATATCAGCGAGAGTCATGGGACCGGTGATGCTGACGTTACCGTTGATAAACGCCGCATTGGCGGAGATATCTACCGTTGTGGTTGTCTCTGCGGATACGGTGGGTCTTTGTGTAGGTGAGAAGCTGCTCTCGGGATAAGTGAAGGTATCGTCACCATTGTTAAAGTATGAATAGGCATACATATAGTTGGTCCCAACACTCAGATCCGTGAGGGCATAGGGCCCGTTAGCGGGAAAGGTTTCACTACGAAAGGTATGCCCCCCCCTTGCATAAACTTGGTGACGGTCCAGATTCCCGGCCCCGTTGAAGGTCATATTGCCCGCGATACTCCCCGTCCCCGTTTCTGGTGCCGTTATCGAATAATCGACGGTTACAGTTTCACCCGGGGCGACGTTCACATACTTCTGTGTCAGTGCGAGGCTGCCCCCGCTATCCAAATAGGCGCTACCCCACACTCTGATGTTGTCACCGGGCTCAACAGGGAAGGTGAGGTCGCCTGAGGCAGAGTCAACCGTGGAGGAAACCGACGTAACCGTGGTACTTGAGCTAGGATAGGCGAGAAGAAATGCCCTGCTAAACGTGCCCCCTGTCACATTGATGTTAACCTTGATAAAGCCAGGGTTTTGTAGAATAAAATCCGCGATTGGAGTAGAGAACTCGTTGACCGTGACAGTTTGAGGACGGAATCCTATATAGTCCCGGTGGTCATCCAGAAAAGTTTTAGGATAAACCTTATAATCGATGGAGGTGCCCGCCGGGACGTTTACGGTGAGGGAATAACTCCCAGAGGAGGCATTTGGGTAGATAGACGTGCTTGCCGAGAAGCCTTCCCCGCCGGTGGAAGAGGCGAGTATATCGGATTGAGATATCGTCTCGCTGCCCACCTGGATTGCTCCTTCGATGTAGCCCGGGTTGAGCACGACCTCTTCGGCACTGACCGTAATCGGCCTGCTCACTGGGAGTAGGCAAAATACAAACAAGAGGCTCAAGTGGAAGATTGCCTTGCTTTTAAACTTGGTATTCATGACTATTGAACCTCCTGGATGGATGAGACCTCTATTTTCTCGTGTTGTCCGGCGGCGTCATCGTAATCGATAGACCAGATGATGGGCTCCTTCGAGGCGAAGAACTCCTCGGAAAACATGAAGCTGGCCAGATGAACCCGCGCGTCCCCTGCAGGGATGGAGCCGAGTTGCAATAAGTTATGCTTGTTTATGGAATAGACACCGGGGTGATTGACCCGAAGGTCCACGTTGTAGATATCTCCGGAGGTTTGGTTCCTAACGAAGACCTCTACTGTACCCTGGACAACTCTTCCATCGGACTCCGCCAACAAGACGGAATGACGTACCAGCAACTCATCCGCGAAAGAGACTTGCGACGCGAGCGCAAGCACCAGAAATGTCATGCAAAGAACCAACCTTTTTATCGCAGTCATCTAAAATTCCTCCCAGCTAAATTTACTTCCAGGCCCATGTGAGTGAGCAAAATGGGTCGATAGAATGGTTGATATATAGAGAACAACGAACCACCTCCTTTTCAAAGATGAGCCGTGCAGGATGAGCAGCCTCCATGGAGGTGCTGCGAGAACAAAGGTCGTGCCAATGGCCGCTCGATTACCTAAGTCATTGAGATTTCAAACGATTAGTCTCTTGCGAATGGATAGATGAGTTTCAAATCTGTGCAAGGGAAGTTGCAAATTTTCGCACGAATACCGCAACTTGTCATTATTCCCCTCTGGTAGCACCTTTGATCCTCATCTCTGTGAGGAGCAATGACTTAGCTGTGTGATATTTAAGAATTTTCAAGCTACCCTTATCCAGGGGTAAGGTGCTCGATTGAACCAACAGCGAGTAACGCTAAATGACGGCCTCCAGCAGGCAAGACGGCTCTGAGACGCATTTAAATAGGTCATTAATTGCTTCCTGGCGGTCTGACACTGAGTAAACCCAAGCCCAGAGCGGCTCCGAGCCTACCTAGAAGTGACATTTAATGAGTTTGGTTCTGAGCGGTCAAAAACTGTAGCTAATAATGTAGCTAATTGGATGCAACAAGGGATGCCACAGAGACACATGGAGTGAAGAGGGTACCAGGAGAGCCAGTGTTTATTCGGCTCTTAGCACCCCTTGTCACTCCATGATATTGCCCCGAGGTTATTACAAATCAGTTGCTCTAAAACTGAAAAAATTGTCCGGCGCTATAGTGTGCCAAAGAGCACGGATAGGTGACTGATTATTAATCCAAAGAGATTCTTACAAAGACGCGAGGCCGCTGAAGGAGACCTTTACCCTATTGACCGAGTTTTTCATAGGTGACCCCTTCGATTCTACGGCCGATCACCTGAGAACTTCTTGCAACAATGCTAAGTCAACTATTTCCGTGGCCGGCAACCATCGCAGGCCGTGCACGCTGTGACTGATGTCAATCTCCTTCTGGATGGAGTCAACGCTCAGGTCGGTCGACCAGTTGGGGCCATGGAGCTTATGTAAAGATGTTTTTATCTCAGACCGCCGAGTATGCACTTCGTTCAATGGCCTGGTTGGCGACGGCTCCAACGGATGAACCGGTTCGTGCGTCGGACCTTTCTGTCGCGACGGGGATTCCGAACCACTACTTGTCGAAGGTTTTGCGACGTTTAGTGGTCGCGAATTTGTTGAAATCGCAGAAGGGGCAG
>JACZXR010000575.1 GCA_022571535.1 Deltaproteobacteria bacterium
ATCATTTCCACGGCGGCAATCCCTTCCGCAGAGGCAAGGTGTGCTAGTAGGGGTGGACCTGTGACGTCGCCAACGGCATAAATTCCTTTACAACTCGTTTGATATTGATCATCAACTTTAATAAATCCTCTGTCAGTTTCGATCTGAAGCTTTTCCAATCCGAGATCCTCTATCATAGGTGCTCGGCCTATGGCCACTAGGACCAGTTCGGCAGAAAGAGAGTCTTCCTTCCGGTCCTTGCCTTCAACGATCACAGTTACGGTACCCTTCTCTCGTCGATTTGCCTTATACTTGGTCTGAGTGAGAACGCGAATCTTTTTCTTTTTAAAGGCCCGCTCAAGTTCGCGTCCCAACTCCTCATCCATCTCAGGCAAAAGCCGATCCATCATCTCCACCACGGTGGTCTTGGCTCCGAAGCTGTGATAGGCATAGGCGAACTCGACCCCAATTGCGCCTCCCCCGATAATCAATACCGATTTCGGAAGCTCAGTCGGAGCCAATGCCTCACGACTGGTGACGACCGTTTGCCCGTCGACCTCCAAACCGGGTAGGATATTTTCCCTGCTCCCTACCGCTAGCAAGATTCTCGGAGCGATGATCTTTCTCTGCTCCTTACCTTCCACTAAGACTTCATTGGGGGTAATGAGGCTTCCTTTACCGTTGAAGAGGTCGACACGGTTTTTTTTCAGGAGATATTCCACCCCTTTAGCCAACCGGTCAGCAACCCTGCGGCTGTACCCAATGACTTTGGCATAATCTACGGAGAGTCCCTCACAGCGGATCCCGTAGCGCTCGCCCTCCCGCAGGGACTCTACGAGTTCGGCACAATGGAGGATCGCCTTCGATGGGATGCAGCCCCAATTGAGGCAAACACCGCCCGGCCGCTCTTTTTCAACCAGGGAAGTCTTTAATCCGAGCTGAGAGGCTCTGATGGCCGCCGTGTATCCTCCCGGGCCTCCGCCTATAACTACCAGGTCGTAGGAATTTTCTTGCATAAAAAACCCTTTCTTTTATTTACCTAGCATCTCAACAGGCGGGAATGTGGACAAAAAGCCTGGGAACGCGCAATGTGCTCCCTTACGGCAAGGGTAGACGGTGATATTTCCCTTTAAAGAAGAGGAGGGGTCGGTCCTCCGTAGCGCTGACGCCAACGATCTCACCCAGAAATATCGTGTGATCTCCACCCTCGTAGCTATTGGCGACCTTGCACTCAATATAGCCTATTGCTCCATCGAGGAGGGGGACGTCGTTCTCCCCTTTGTGCCATTTTATTTCTTGAAATTTATCGATCCCTTTAGTGGCAAAACGAGTGGAAAGCTCTTCCTGATCTTCGCTCAGCACATTGATAGCAAAGACCTTGGACTCGCGAAAGCACGAGTAGCACTGCGCTGCCTTATCAATACAAACCACTACCAAGGGGGGATTGAGCGACAGAGACGTGAAGGCATTTACCGTGAGGCCAAAGGGTAACCCTGCTTTGTCCTTCGTGGTGACTACGGCTACACCCGTTGCGAAGTGCCCCATGACGTTGCGAATCGTACGTGAGTCTATAGCCATGCGAGACACGTATCAAAGCACAGGGGCAATTGTCAATTCTTGAGTAGGCGGAAATGAAGTGATAAATGGGGCCGGTCGGTTCGTTCCAACACCTCGGCTGGGTAGGGATCTAGCTGTCGAGTTTTGGTTTCGGAAGGAGGAGGTAGGGAATACCATCTTCGTCGAGGCCATCTCGTTCCTCTGGCGTCGCAGTACCGTGAATGGGCCTTTCCTCGACATTACCGGTGGATATCTTCCGGGCCTCCTCGGAAAAGCGCGGCCCCACATCCTCAAAGTTCTCAACTATATGGTGGTGAATATGTAGGAGCATCTCCTTGGTCTCGACATCCGTGAGAGGTCGACGAGATGCCTTTGGCCGCTCAGGTCGGTTTGCTTCTTTTTCTCTCTTCGTTCTGGTCTGGATCGCACAGGCATGCAGGAGCTTGATTACTTTTGCGGTGCCACAGACAGGGCAGGAAATCTCTTTGCGAGCAGCCTGCTCCTCATACCCTTCGGCACTCGGAAACCATCCCTCAAAACGGTGTTTTTTTCTGCAAATCAAATCGTAGACGACCATCAGACACCTCTAAAAGTATAGTTTAACTTTCCCAATGCCATTGTCAATCCCACACGGGCCCTAGGTCAAAAAGTGCGGTTTCAGAGGAAGCCGAGGGGGGAGGACGGCTGGAGGCCTGAGGAATAGTAGCGAGACTGTTGGCACAGGCCCCGACGGTGGGAGAACCGACACGAGGAGGAAACATGCTTACCACCCTACGG
>JACZXR010000075.1 GCA_022571535.1 Deltaproteobacteria bacterium
ATCCGAAATTAATCAGTCCCAAAAATCCTCACTAATGCACATCAGGCCGCAACAAAGACCTGTTTGTAGTGCGAACCGGCACCTCACCTCCAGTATAGTTGCAGCCCGAAGATCATAATGTCGCTAACCCCGATCCGAAATTAATCAGACCAAGAAATTCTCCCTGATGAGCATCAGAGGGCATCAATCACCCCATCGCAGCGTGTATCAGCAACACACCTCTAGTATAGTTGCAAATTGAATATCAAAATGTCGGTAACTGCTGTCATATCGTGGTCAACACCGCAGATGCCTCGAATATTTTTTCGGATCGGGGCTAATTGCTGCCATATGTTGCTCCAAACGGGGTATGCCTCGATTATTTTTTACGGATCGGGGTTAACTTCGTCATAGGGTAAGGTCGGCATCGGCGTTTAGATCAAGAGCGTCTCTTCGCCCACGTTCAAGCCAATGATGCCCAGCTAGGGCAATCATGGCTCCGTTGTCGGTACAAAGAGCAGGAGAAGGAAAATAAACCTTCACACCCACTTCCTTTGCCTTTTCCTCCATCTTGATCCTCAAACGGCTGTTAACTGAAACGCCTCCCGTTAATACGACGCGCCTCACTCGCAACTCTTTAGTCGCCCGCATCGTAGGGGCAACGAGCATATCCACCACTGCCTCTTGAAAGCTGGCTGCAATATCATTCTTTTGGTCTTCCCACTGACGCTGCCCACGATCTCTGAGGTAGTGCCAGACAGCAGTCTTCAGGCCGCTAAAGCTAAAATCGTAGGAGCCGCTCTTCATGCGAGAGCGGGGAAACGAGATGGCCCTGGGATCGCCATTACTGGCCATCTGATCAATGACCCTCCCTCCCGGATAACCCAACCCCATCATCTTGGCCACCTTGTCAAAGGCCTCACCTGCAGCGTCATCCCGTGTGCCACCCAGATGGATATAGTCAGAAAAATCCCGAACCAGATAGAGAAGCGTATGTCCACCAGAGGCCAGCATGGCAATGTATGGAAATGGAACATCCCTTTCCAGAAAAACGGCCAAGAGGTGAGCTTCTAGATGGTTGACGCCTATGTAGGGAATCCCGCACCGAAAAGATACCCCTTTAACGAAGGAAAGCCCAACGAGCAGAGACCCCGTTAATCCCGGCCCGTAGGTGACGGCAAAACCGCCCAGGTCCTTCAATCCAATCCCTGCCCTTTCGATAGCCTGGTCAACAATGGGAAGGATCTGCCTCATATGTTGACGAGAGGCTAGCTCTGGAACGACTCCTCCATAAGGACCGTGGACCTCATCCTGGGAGGAGACAAGGTTCGACAGAATCGTACGGCCGTCCAGAAGAACCGCTGCCGCCGTATCGTCACACGAGGTTTCTACTCCTAAAACCAACATCAGACTAACTTAGACAATTGCTACGAACGGATCTCAACGAAGGGAGGGAACCTTAATTTCACGCCGGAGTCGGGTTAACCCATTGGATGCTACTTGGTTTCCTGGATTCAACTGCAAGGCCTTGTTGAAATTGGAAACAGCCAGATTTAGAAACCCTAGAGCACGAAAATTTTCTCCCTTTAAGCTATACACCTCCGCAAGCCAATATGGCTGACCGCTAAGAACAGACTCCGCAACTTCCAGGAAATTAAGGGACTCCTGATGATGTCCTACATGATAATGGGCCTTGGCTAAATAGTAGTAGACATAGGGGTTCGTGGAGTCAATGGCCAAGGTTTTTTCCAGACGTGCCAATGCCTTATCGTACTGCCCGGATTCAAGCAGCCTTTTGCCCTCTTCGGTGAGGCGCAATGAAGCTGCACGATGAGGTGGGGTTCGATGGGTAAGTTTGGCTACCAAAGAATTCTCGTCCGGTAGTGGAGCGCGGATCTTAGGCTTCGCCCTAGGTCTCTGAGTCTGAGCTGACTCGGAACCCGCACGGGGAGGAATCCTGGACCGCGACAAAGCGGGCAGATTAGGCCGGCGCGACGTGCAGGCCTGGATTATTGCCAGAACAAGGAAAAGGACCAGAACTTTTAAAACTTTCCAGCAGAAAACTTCGGTCCTTAGCGCTCCTGCTAACTGTTCACGCCGTGTTCCCATTATCTTGCAGTATGGGATAGCGGCCACGACGAAATTCCAGAGGGAGCCGTCCCTCCAACAGCCACCGGCGACGGGTGCAGAGGGCAGAAGGCAAGGAGCGCCTCCGACTTGAAGAACGCCTCTCGGACAACCCTTGGACAGTTGGGTGTGGCACGATAACCGCTCAGAGGATCCACATCGATAAATTCTATACCCGGTGGTGGATTAAAATCCGTAAGGGGGCTTCCCGCCGTCGCCTGTTTCATAAACTCTGTCCAGATCGGCAGTGCAGCCTGGGCCCCCGTTAAGCCGAGTTCACTCTGCCTATCAAAGCCAACCCATACCACCGCTAGGAGGTCTGGTGTATAGCCTGCAAACCAGGCATCCCTGGTATCATTCGTGGTTCCGGTCTTCCCTGCAGCAGGCCGATTAAATCCCCTCCGTCTCGCCCCTCGCCCCGTGCCCCGATCCAGGACGCCTTTGAGCATGTGATTCATCATAAAGGCCACCTGAGGTGTAATGACCTTCTTAACCCGGACATTCCTTTTTTCTAAAATTTGACTCCGTTGATCTATGACCTGCTTGACCGCCAGCGGATTTGTACGAACACCGCCATTGGCTAGAGTCGAAAACGCCCTCGCCATCTCTAAGGGAGTAACCTCTACCGCACCCAACGCCAACGACGGTAGGAGAGGTAGAGGGCCCTGTAGCCCAAGGCGATAGGCAACATCACGCACCTTCTTTATACCCACCTCGCTGGCGATACGGGCAGTGGCCGAGTTAAGGGATTTCTCCAAAGCATGACGAAAGGTAACTAGGCCGTAATATTTGTCGTTATAGTTCTCCGGCATCCATTCCTGCCCCTCGTAATTCCAGGTAAATGGGCTGTCCTCCACGAGGCTCGCGGGGGTAAACCTCCTTGCCCCGTCCTCTGAACCATAGATAAGGGCGGCGAGATAGACAAAAGGCTTGAAAATCGATCCGGGCTGCCGTCTGGCCTGGACCACGCGGTTGAACTGGGACTTCTGGTAATCCCTTCCACCCACCATGGCCTTGATCTCGCCGGTTTGAGGTTTGATCACCACGATGGCGCCTTCAAGGCGGTCCTTCTTCCCGGCCTCCAGCAAATGAGGGTATCTCTCCTCCAACTGCTTCAACCCATTCGACAACGCCTTTTCTGCTAATCCCTGGAGCTGCAGATCAAGACTAGTAAAGATCTTTAATCCTTCTGCTTCCAATACCTGCCGCGAATAGTTCTCGGCTAATTCTTTTCTTAGAAAATCCACATAAAAGGGGGCGTTGTTGACCACCTTCACAAACTCCCGAGGCCGAAGGACTTCCTTAAGTGCCCTCTCGTATTGCCGGCGTGGTATAAACCCATCCTCAAACATTTTGCCCAAGACAATGTTTCTACGACTTGCTGCAGTCTTAACGCTCCGATATGGAGAATAACGGTTGGGGGCCTTGATCAACCCGGCCAAAAGAGCCATTTCACCCACGGTGAGTTGGGAAAGTTCTTTGCCAAAATAAAACTGCGAGGCCTCCCAGACACCAAAGATCCCCTGCGCCCCTTTTTGACCAAGATAGATCTCGTTCAGATAATTTTCCAGAATCTCGTCCTTGGAGTATTTCCATTCCACCACGAGAGCCATCAAGGCCTCTTTGACCTTGCGTTCGATGGTCTGCTCGGAGCCAAGAAAAAAATTCTTCATCAACTGCTGGGTCAGAGTGCTCCCACCCTGGACAATTCCGCCTTTACGCACATTCGCCATAAAGGCGCGCAGGATCGAAATAGGGTCGATTCCCCAGTGGTGATAAAATCTCTCATCCTCTATGGCCAGAACCGCACGAACCAGCAGGGGGGGAACCTCGTCCAAGGTGACCAATCTCCTCTCCTCCCAGACGCGGTCGTAAAGCCCCGTCACCAATTCTGGCTCTAACTCAAGGGAGAAGATCTCTTTCCCACTCTGCTTGTTTTTAATTGTGGCAATCGTATCGGAACGCAAGAGCAGGCGGACTGGATATCCCTTAAACTGTTCAAGGGGATATTGAAAATTGTGGAGATAAATCTCAACAAGATTTTCTTTTTTAGAAAAACGGTAATCTCCGCTGAATTGCAGTTTGCTGTCCGTTTCTCGGTACCCAAGACGAAGCAGCTTTGCCTCCAACTCCTCTGACCGCAATTTCATGCCCGGATACATCAGAAAGGTGTCCGAGTAAATTTTGGACGGGAATTTCCACACTCGGCCCTCAAATTTTGCCGTAACAACCTCTTCCAGAAACCTCATGTACCAGAAACCGAGAACAATCCCACAGGTGGCGAGTAGGACGAGGAAAAAAACGGAGAATTTAAGAAACGTAAAACGGCTTTTTTTTCGCGGCCTTCTTCTCAATTCAAGGATTACCCTTTTTCAAGTTACCACTTAACAGTAAGCGTGTCAAAAAAAAGACCCCGCACGATTGTGGTCGGTGGTGGGGTTGAGATCGTTCGGGGTTTACTCCCGCACTCCCGCCTGCTAGAGCGCGCGGGCAGGTAAGCGCGGGATATTTTGTGTTACAGGGTAAAGCTACTGCGAACGCTTGAGAGCGAGAAAGAGTGTTGTTTCCCCCCGGCGCACTAAAAACAGGACTCCCTTACCCTTCTTGACCTTGGAAATCGTCTTTCGGTAATCCGCCATGTTGTGAATCGATTTGCGATCAACTTCCAAAATGACATCCCCTCGACGAATGCCAGCCTCCTCCCCCGGGCCTCCTGGCTCAACCAAGGTGACCACTACTCCATCCGCATTGTCCAATCCTAGGCTCTCCGCAATCTGAGGTGTCACTTTCTGCACGCTTAATCCAAGGTTTCCCGTTCCTTTGGCAGACGCGAATACCTCCTCATCCTTAAGTTCCCCGATAGCCACCCAGATTACAGTCTCTTTACCTTCTCTCAGGACCTTTACGGGCACCTTCTTGCCAACAGGTGTTCGCGCGACAATGATGGGAAGGTTATTCGATTCTCTGATTCCGCTCCCGTCAAATTCAATAATGACATCTCCCACCTTGACTCCGGCCTTGTCTGCCGGTGCGTCCTTCGAGACATTCGCAACGAGCGCCCCCCTGGCTTTATCCAGGCCCAGAGACTCTGCAATGGCAGGGGTCACCTTCTGGATGACTACCCCCAACCAACCCCGCGTAACCCTTCCCTTTGACTTGAGTTGGGGCAAGAGCTCTTTAGCCAAATTGATAGGAATCGCAAATCCAATCCCGATATTACCCCCACCCCGACTGAAGATCGCGGTGTTGATCCCTATAACCTCCCCACGCAAATTCATCAGAGGACCCCCCGAGTTGCCAGGATTGATGGAGGCATCGGTCTGGATGAAATTATCGTATGGACCCGCACCAATTTGTCTTCCTATCGCGCTAACGATCCCGGATGTAACGCTGTGTTCCAGTCCAAAGGGATTGCCTATCGCCAGGACCCATTCCCCCACCTCGAGCTGGTCTGAGTTTCCCAGCGGTGCTGTCGGAAGATCTTGATCAGTGTCAATCTTTATGACAGCAATATCAGTTTTCGAATCACGCCCCACCAACTTGGCCAGAAACTCCCGTCCATCGGAAAGTTTGACCACAATTTTATCGGCATTCTCAACCACGTGGTTATTGGTCAGGATAAAACCATCACGGTTAATAATGAAACCCGAGCCCAGGCTCTTCTGGCGGAACGGACCTCGCGGCATAGGATCACCAAAAAATCTCTTCCAGAATTCGCTAAAGGGATCCTGTTCGCCAAAAGACCTGGGGAATGTGTGCTGTCCCCCCTCGCTCGACTGGGTCGTAGAAACATTGACCACTACGGGCGTTAGCCGCTTTGCCAGACTCACAAAGTCTGGCAATCCCTGAGGAGTTCCAACCGAGGAATGGGAAGCAGCCTGCACCTCGCCCGCAAAACGAACAGCACCGCTATGCCCGGGAAGATTCAGATATGCGGTCACCATGAGGCCTCCCACCAGAGAGACCAATGTGACCTTGATGAACCCCTTCAGCCGAACCCATTTTTGCTCTCTAGCCTTATCCTTCATTGAGTTCTCCTATTTTTTCCTCACCGCCTCGACGTACTTCATGCGCAGATCGAAGAGGATATCCTCCATGAGTTTTTCCTCTCCCTGGTCCAGATTTCCTCGAGTCTTCTCGCTCAACAATCCAATGATATCGATCATCTGTTTGCCAACAGAGATGTCCATTTCCACTTCCCCGCTCAAAGGATTGGGAATTTCCCCCAAATGCATTAGAGCTTGAGTACTGAGGCTGATAATAAACGTGGAGAAGTTAATTGCCGGCAGTGCCCCCTCGCCTTCCGTGTCCTTTTTGACAGCCTGTTGAACACTCGCCTCATCCTTCTTTTCCTCCGATGGCGCTACGTTTTCTGTATTTTCCCGGGGCTCCCCGGTTTCGGACGAAAATCGCCGCCGATCTTTAACCTTGAAGCCTCTTTCATCGTCTTGTTCTTCATCATTAGCCATAGAGTCTCCCTTGGAGAGGGAAAAACCAGGAAAGCCCTCAGCCTATAGCGATACTAAATTCCCGGGCTTACCCCTCTGCGGGTGAGCTGTTATCTGACAATACACGGAATGAAGTTGAGCAAACCCTGTTCCCTAACTTTAAATCTGTGTCCCACTCTTTGTCAAGAACGTTGCCTAAACGTTTTCTCCAAAAGCCCAATCACTAGGCTCGGGGTCAATTCAGCTAGACACTTTCGGTGGGCACAAGCCTTCATCATTGAGGGGTCACAGGGGGAGCAATTCACGTCGTGAGTTACCACGCTCACGTTTCTCCCACGTGGCCCCCACTGAACAGGATCTGTAGGGCCAAAAACAGCCACCGTTTCGATCCCAAGAGCAGCCGCGAGATGCGTTAAGCCGCTATCGTTACCCAAATAGACATCGCATTGGGCCAACAAAGCAGCCACCCGACCAAGGCTGAGGCCTTTGACCAACAGGACATCTCCCCAAGATCTCTCGTTCGCCATCTTCTCTTCTTCTACCGGCCCAAAGATTACCAAAACCTTGCATTCTGCACGCTCTCTCCACCAACGATTGACAGTCCCTAGAAAAGAGGGGGGCCAATTTTTCTCCATTGCACCGCTACCCGGCGCTATGGCAAGCACCCTTTTTCCCTCGAGGCCGCATTGCTTCCAAAAGAGACGACTCCAGGCAACTGCAGCAGGTTTTAACGGGATCTCCACGGAGGTTTCCGCCGGACTCCTATCCTCCAGACAGGAGTAATAATAGTCCACCATATGCATCTTCGATTGTGAGGCGCGAAAGGGAAAAATACGGAAATCACCATTGTAGAGAGACTTTAGGTTCCGAGCAAATACAGGTTGAGTAGCACCCAACCATGAGTAAATAAAGGCATATGAGCGGAGATGATTTCTGAGCCCTTGATCCTCTTCGACTCCCGTGGCAAACAGACGCCCTATTTCGTGGCAGTCGAGCGAGCGGACTGAGACGGGCGGGAACCTGGAAAAAATTAACTCAGAAAAGTCTGAGCGCATGGCGACCTCCAGATTAGAGCCACGCTCCCGCTCCGAGACCCATTTCAGGGTAGGGAGAAAACAGAGAAAATCTCCCAAGGCTCCGGGAAAGACCAAGAGGCCTTTCCTTTCCTTCTTTATGAATACCGCGTTTGCATCTCCTGTTCGAGCAATCAATTGACTTTCCTTCATGGAAAATATAGCATAGCTGCGAATGTAAGCCGACCTCCAGCCCTTTTTCTCCATAGTAACAGACACCATGGTGAGTCCTAACGGTAATCGATCTATCCTGGATCTCATTGGTTCCACACCAGTAATCAAACTGAGAAATATGCCGGGGAAAAGCGACGCCGAGGTCTGGGGAAAAATGGAATCCTTGAACCCAGGGGGTTCCGTAAAAGACCGTATCTGTCTCGCCATGATTGAAGCGGCAGAGCGCACAGGCCAGTTAAAATCCGGCGGCACCATCGTTGAACCAACCAGTGGTAATACAGGCATCGGCCTCGCCCTTGTAGCCGCGGTGAAGGGATACCGATTGATTCTCACCATGCCGGACACGATGAGCGAGGAACGTCGCAGCCTTCTTGCCGCCTATGGGGCAAAGCTGATTCTTACCCCGGATACCAAAGGGATGGGGGGCGCTATCCGCAAGGCCGAGCAGCTGGTGCTAGAGCATCCTGATTATTTCATGCCTCAGCAGTTCAATAATCCGGCTAACCCGGAAATCCACCGCCGCACAACTGCCGTAGAGCTCTTGGATAAATTCAGGCAGATTGATGCGTTTGTCTCAGGAGTAGGGACAGGAGGAACAATCACCGGGGTTGGAGAAGTCTTGAGAGAGAGGATGAAAGGGATCAGGATCTATGCAATAGAACCTGCCGCCTCCCCGGTCCTTTCAGGGGGAGAACCCGGATATCACAACATCCAGGGGATCGGGGCAGGATTTATCCCAGGGGTTCTCAACACGCGGATTTACGATGAGGTCATCACTGTCAGC
>JACZXR010000576.1 GCA_022571535.1 Deltaproteobacteria bacterium
AGAGCACAGCAATAGCCACGAGTACAATAAACGCAGCGTAAACGAGATCCACAGGTAGACCTTGAAAGGTGCCCTTTTCAATGAACTGATCGATATAGAGTTTCATGAGGGTCGTTGAAATCTATCGGTCGATTTCCGGCGCATCCACGTCTAAGCTAGCGATAAGCGCGATCAGGTCCGCCACCATGATTCCTTGACTGAGCTTGTTCACAATGCTCATGGCGGTAAAAGAGCCGGTCCGGATTCGCACTCGATAGGGGTACTCACTGCCATCACTGGTCACATAAAATCCCATGTCGCCGCGCGGCGCCTCTATCCGGATATAGATCTCACCCGCTGGGGGCTTAAACTTGCGCGCCACTTTCCCAATGGCCGGACCTTTGGGTAGCATCTTGATACACTGACGTGTAATCTTGGCGCTCTCGATCATCTCCAGGATGCGGACCGTATATCGGTCGTAGCTGTCACCCAGGGTTCCTTTTTCACCCGTACCCACCGGAATATCGAAATCAAGTTCAGGGTAAACAGAATAGGGGATGTCCCGCCGGATATCCCATTTGATCCCGCAGGCACGCAGGTTTGGCCCGACGATGTTGTACTGGAACACCTCTTCCTTGGTAATCGGAGCCACATGAACAAGCCGTTCCACAAAGATCTTATTGAAGGATAAGAGGCGGTTAAGCTCATCGACTATGGGCCCAAAGTGGTCGAGGAAACTGTTAATACGATCACAGGTTTCGGGTTTGATATCAAACCCCACTCCGCCAATTCTCAGATAGTTGTAGGTGAGCCTTGCCCCACAGATCTCCTCCATCAGGTCGTTGATGGCCTCCCTTTCCCTTAGGGCGTGGATAAACGGTGTGACGGCCCCGATATCCTGGCCGAAGGTACCCAGAGATATAAGGTGGCTGGCGATGCGATTGAGCTCGCAGGCTATCACGCGGCAAAACTCAGCACGCCTGGGCACCTCGATGCCGGCAAGTGTCTCTGCTGCCATGCAAAAACCCTGATTGGCGAACATCGCTGCAAGGTAATCGGCTCGATCGGTGTATGGGACATAACCGTGCCAGGTTACCTTCTCTCCAATCTTTTCAATAGAGCGATGGAGATAGCCCACGTCTGGAATGGCCTCTCGTATGACCTCGCCGTCGGTCTTGACGACAAAGCGGAGCACCCCATGGGTGCTTGGGTGTTGGGGACCCACGTTGAGGGTCATATCCTCGGTGTGAAAGGCTTCCCTTTCGGGTTGGGCGACTTCATTATTCATACGAAGGCAACCTTATTCTCTAACGCAGTACCTCTCGTACCAGTGGTTCTCTTTCAGTGCTGATCCCGTCGTACTCTTCCTGCTCCACGTAGTCTTTGCGCAGAGGATGCCCTACCCAATCCTCGGGTAGCATGATCCTTCGGAGATCACTGTGTCCTTCAAAGAAGACCCCAAAAAGATCAAAGACCTCCCGCTCCAGCCAATTCGCTACTTTCCATACCTTCTCGAGTGTTGCTATGCGGGGATCCTCCCTGGAGAGGTCAACTTTAAGGACGATCTGATGCTGGGGCATGTAGGAATAGAGATGATAAACTATCTGAATCTTATTTTCCTTGGGGAAATCCAGCGCGGTAAGATCCGAGAGGATTTCGAACTTTAGATCCGCCTCGTCCCGGAGATAACGACACACGTCAACAATTGCCTCCGGACCAACCTGGAAGTACGGGTCCTTGGCCTCTCCATTAAACCCGCTGATCTTGCCCGGAAACTGCTGCGCTACCCGCTCGTGGATCTCATCCGCCTTCATGGTGAACGCCCCCGCCGCTTCTTCTACGTCCTCACCTTTTTAATCCACTCCAGGTCGCCTTTTATCCAGGCATAGGCGAGACCTAGCGTGAGGATCCCTATGAAAAGGAAAATCTCAATGAAGGCAAACAAACCCCGCCCCTCTTCGACCCATCGCCGGAAGACGGTGGCTACAGGAAAGATGAAGGCAATTTCTACCTCAAAAATTATAAAAATGAGGGCCACGATATAAAATCGAACGTTAAAGTTTACCCAGGCACTGCCGGTGGCTGGCTCCCCGCACTCATAAGTGGCAAGTTTACTTGGTTGTGGGTTGGAGGGACGTAGAAGGCGGCCTATTAAAAGGTTAACACCGACAAACGCGGCGCCGACTACCATAAAGACCAAAACGTTGGCAAAATTGAATAGCATAGCCTCTGAACGCACTTGGATTTATGGAAAAAGTATAGGCATAAAATATGCTTTGGGTCAACCAATCTATGGCTGGCGTGGGTCCTCCGAACGACTTTCTTTCTTG
>JACZXR010000577.1 GCA_022571535.1 Deltaproteobacteria bacterium
TACTGATCGGCAAGCGGGATGACCGCCGTCTTGACTGGCTCGTTGCCGACAACGCGCGTGGTATGACCCTGGCCGGTGAGGTCTTCGACCAAACGGGCATCCCCTGGACCAAAGCGCCGCACAGTGCCATCCCCCAGACCGTTTTCTAGCTGGCCGGACAGAATAATGATGTATTGCCGGCAGGGCGGGTAGTGCCAGTCTTTGAACGTCCCGACGGGTATTTCCCCAAAAACGATCCGTGAGGCGGCTTGCGGCTCAGTTAAGGCAGGATGTGAAGCATAAGTTTGTTCCTCAATATGGGATTTCATATCGTCACCCGTGTAGAGTCGGAATATGCCCATGTGGTTTCTCCTTCGTAGTTCAGGCGGAATTATCCTGTTTTAGGTTTGTCTGTCTAAAGCAAATCTCGTCTTAGATATCAACTGCTTCTCTGCAATTCTCAACTCTACTTTTCTGGCTGTGAGCATTCTGCAGTCAGCTTTCAGCCTTCAGGACTGAGGGAGGAGTTATGCTGATAGCCGATGGCTGACCGCTATTCACAGGCCGGAAGGTTTTTTCCTGAGGAACCATACCTTTGGTAATCGAGCCGCCTTTTCCTTGACATCTGTAATCAGTCAGTTACAAAGTAGTTTTTCATAGGAACAGGTAATAGGATGACACCCAAGGCTACACAGCTTCTTGCCCGGTACGCAACCGGCCTCCGCTATCAGGAGATCCCCTCCGAGGTGATCGCTAGGGTTAAGGACTGTATTATCGATACGTTGGCGGTGACGCTATATGGCTCAACAAAACCATGGAGCCGCAGTGTGGTGAATTATGTCGCCAGCATGGGCTGCAAGGGCACCTGCACTGTTTTTGGTGAACGGTGGAAAACTCAGGCTCCACAGGCGGCCCTGGCTAATGGTGCTATGGTTCATGCCTTTGAACTAGACAACGTGCGCCAACCAGGTGCCGGCGTTCATGCCGGGGCTACGGTTCTCTCTGCTCTCGCCGTAGCGGAAGAGTTAAAAGCTGATGGAAAGTCGTTTCTGACGGCTATAGTGGCGGCTTGTGAGGTAATGTTTCGGATCGGAGTGGCTACAGGTAATTCTGTGGAGAAACGCGGCTTCCACGCACCTGCGTTGAACGGGACCTTTGGCTCCGCAGTAGCTGTCAGCCGGCTCCTCAAGCTCAGCGAAAGGCAAACGGTCCATGCCTTGGGAATTGCCGGCTCCTATTCCGGAGGTTTAATGGAGTTTTCGCGCTGCCGGGAAGGCGCGATGATTAAACGCCTCCACCTGGGCAAGGCAGCGGAAGGAGGGGTTACTGCGGCTCTGCTGGCCCAAAAGGGATTCGCGGGTCCAGAGAGTGTATTGGAGGGAAAATTCGGCTTTTGCCGTGCGTTTTCCGATTCGCCGGACTTAGCCTATCTCACCCACCGCCTGGGCCGCGAGTATGAATCCCTTAATATTTGCATCAAGCGTTATGCCTGTCATATCAATGCTCATGCGCCGATCGAAGCTCTGCAGAAGCTAACAGAGCAATACCACTTTACCCCACAAGATATTAAAGAGATCGTTGTGTCGGGAATAGAAAAACTGGTCACCCATCATGGGATCTACCAGCCCAGGGACTTGATGATGGCGCAGTACAGTATCCCGTTTTGTGTTGCCCTGAGCCTTTACTTTGATCCCAGGGAACCTGAGTCCTTCGACGAAAAGAGAATCCGGGATAAGAAAATTCTTACCACGACCCGCTTGGTCAAGCTCAAAGTGGACGCGGAGATCGAGAAGAAAGGATGGGACCGAGCGGCAAGAGTTACCGTGCGCCTCAAAAACGGTAAGCGCCACAATGCGCTTGTCATTCACTTCAAAGGCACTCCGCAAAATCCCCTAAGTCCTTCTGAGCTGGAGGATAAGGCGAGGAGGTTGACCCAGCCGCTCCTCTCTCACAAGAAGCTGGGGGAGCTAATGGATACTGTACATCGTTTAGAGAAGGTAGCGGACCTTTCAGTTCTGAGCCGTCTTCTGAGAGGTCCAGCATGAAGATAACAGCCATCGAGGTCTTTCCCTTGACCCTGTCGATCAGAGAGGTCTATGGCGGAGCCGCTGGGTTTCTTGAGGACTGCCGCACCCTGATCGTTCGCGTTGAGGCCGGAGATGGTATCGAGGGATGGGGAGAGGCGACCCAGGGAAGACCGGGCAACACCTACGAGACGTTAGAGACAATGGAAATCATGGTCCAAAAGTATTTTGCTCCGGCGCTGGTTGGAATGGATCTGGATAATACCGGTGCGGTATTGGAAAGACTTCACGGGACACGGTACGGCC
>JACZXR010000578.1 GCA_022571535.1 Deltaproteobacteria bacterium
GAGCGCAACGCATGACGGTCAGGGACAGCCGCATTAGTTTCTGGGACGCGTCTACACCGAAAGCATTTCACGAAATGGAAGCAACAACAGTGCCTGACGGCGTTGTCGACGCATTTACACGTACAGCAACCAATTCCGAAACTGTGCACTGGGGAGTAACGCTGCCCGGCAAGCTCAGAACCCAGCTGCAAACGCTAATGCAACAACATGACAGCGGAGCGCTGGTGATAGACGCGAATGGCGATATTCGGTGGGAGGAATCATGATCCGGCGCCTAACTGTACTCCTGACGTTACTGGTCGCTCAGGCAATACCAGCGACTGCACAATCACGTGAGAAAGGACTCGATAGCTGGCTGGACCGCGACCTCATCCCCTACGTCAGACAACAATTATTGTCACACCCCAGGTTCAAGAACGAAACCGTGATGTTTGTGATCATGCGCGACAATGCACCGGCGTCAAGCAGCAATGCGCTGGCCTTGTCGCTGCGCGATCGCCTGCTGGCGGCCGCCGTCGATACCGCAGGTGTGTCAATCAGCTGGCAGCAGGGTCGCAATGGCACACGGCTTGCGTCACGCCCCCACGACTGCACACGTGACGCTGTACATTACTATATTGGCCTGGAACTGACCCAGGAACTCGATAGCCGGTATTCCGTTAGCGTACGGGCGCTTGATCTTGAGGATCGGATGGAAACGGACATGGAAAAAGGTAGAACTGATACGGCTAAACTCAACGGGGTAACGGAGGAAGGTGCGGGCAAGAGACCTTCCTTCGAGATCGTAGTAGTTATCTTCGCCGTTCTCTTTTTGAAAGTAAACGGCAAAGTGTTTCTGCCCCTGGTTGATCAGCTCTGCGGCCAAAATGCGAAAAGATGCGTTTTTCTTGCTTCCCTTCCGATATTTTCTCTTATAGAGAACTTTGAAGTAATCTCCCGATCTGACGTCAGTATGAAAGTTCACATCCCAGCCAAAGATATCCACAAATTGGGAAATGACTGTGGGATGTAGTCCCAACCGAACTCCATTCCTATAAACTGAGTCCGTAATGGTTCCTCCAATGGTCCTGACTTCGATCTCGTAAGGTCTCTCCCGTTTACGAAAGACAATCCCTTGATTTCTGCGTTCCCAGGTTAAGATCCAGTCTTTGTTCAGGTCCAGTTCTAAGGCTTTCAGATGCCTTGCTTTGAGTTCCCCTGGCCGGATCGAGCCATTTTTACTGAAGAAAAAATAGATCTCTCTTCCCGTACGGAGTCTTTTCGGGGAGTAGTGTTTCCGAATTGAGTGAAACCAGGTCTGCTTCTCTTCTCTGGACAGTCCGAATGGTTTAAAGAGCTTTTCCAGGGTATCTCCGCGGCGGATTCGGTGCGTGACACGTTCTAACCCATCGAACGATCCGATCGGCGGTAGTTTCGCTCTCTTTTTCTCCTTACTATCCCTCGCTGGCTGCCTGAGTGGTGTGAGGCCTGAGGGTAGAGTCATGGTCACTGGCCAGAGCAGGCTCTGAAAGAGCACAAGGAGAAAAGCAATGATACCGGGGGTTGACCAGTCTCGTTGCCTCCTGCATAGCTTTAGATTCATGGGTAAAAAATTTTCCACAAAATAACTTCTATATCCCATCCCAATCACCTTAATCTTCCATTACTTTTCCCTTGATCGGCGACTACCGACTATCCATATCAAAACCGCGAAGAGCAGAACGAAAAAGAAGAGATAGGCAAGTTCCGTTTCCATAGAATTGTGAGGCAACTATTGGGAGCAGAGTAAAAAAGTCTGACTCCCAACCAGGGAAGAACTTTTTCCGGTACGGCAGCCGTCTGGCTCAAACACCATAAAGATCTAGACAGTCCTGTGTGTTGCCAAGCTGAGGTTCGGTTTTCAAGATAGGGAGGACTTCAACCGCAAGCCCTAATTTTAGGGCTGGGATGGCGCAGGAGGGACACACCTCGAGGTTTATTATATCGGTATAAACACGGTATCGGGACTCATCTGCTTTGCATCTTTGGCAGATCATTGTCTTTCTCCTAGGGGAATCTATTTTCATGAGGAACTATTTAGCAAAAGGAGTGCCAGTCTGTAACCATGCGATATTTTAGATACTTTAATGATCTGTGAGACTCCTTTTCGTGTACAAATTTGAGAACACATCGTCAAAAATGTTCGATTCAGGGACACCCTGGCAAAGCTCCTGATAGAGAGGGGCTAATAAGCGAGGCTGAGTTCATGGAGAAGCTTTCAGCAGAGCGAGCGGGGGGGGTCGGGCGATATTGTAAAATGTGAATAATCATAGATGG
>JACZXR010000579.1 GCA_022571535.1 Deltaproteobacteria bacterium
TCGGGGGGGCCCTGGGCTATATCTCCTATGACGCAGTAGGCCAGTTCCACGGTATTTCCAATACCAAAAGGAATCCTCTCGGAATGCCGGAGATCGTTTTTATCTTTGTCCAAACTCTGGTTGCCTTTGATAACCTAAAGCACACTATCAAGGTGATTGATAATGTGAGGTTGAATGGGAAGGTGAACCTCCGAAAGGCATATAAGGAGGCCACCATCAGAATCCAAAACCTGGTATCCTCCCTCCGGAAAAAAACGAGCCGGTTAGAGGCCAGAGGTCTCAGCGAGGGGGCAAAGGACAGAAAAACCCGTTCCAATCTGACCCCAGCAGCGTTCCGCACCATGGTCCGAAGGGCTAAAGAATACATCCGTGCAGGCGATATCATCCAAGTCGTACTTTCTCAGAGGCTGGAGAGCATCACCCAAGCCGACCCTTTTGAAATCTACCGTGCTCTCAGATTCATCAATCCATCCCCCTACATGTTTTATCTAGAGCTTGAGGAGTTAAGAGTAATCGGGTCTTCGCCGGAGACCCTGGTGCGCCTCACCGATCAAACTATCGAGCTGCGTCCCATTGCCGGGACGAGACGGAGGGGCTCAAACCCATCCGAGGAAAAAGAGCTCGAGGCAGACCTCCTGTCGGATCCCAAGGAGATGGCGGAGCACATCATGCTGGTCGATTTAGGCCGTAACGATGTCGGTCGAGTAGCCGAGATCGGGTCTGTACAGGTTAATGAGCTGATGGCAATCGAGCGATACTCTCACGTGATTCACATGGTGTCCAATATCCGTGGAAAAATGGCAGCCGGGAAAAGGCCCTTCGACCTTTTTGTCTCCTGTTTCCCGGCCGGAACGGTCTCAGGCGCACCCAAGATCAGGGCCATGCAGATCATCAGCGAACTGGAGCCGGAGAGGAGAGGGCTTTATGCAGGAGCCATTGGCTACTTCAGCTTCAACGGCAATCTGGACACTTGCATCGTGATCCGAACCATCTTGATGCGAGGGAGAAAGGTGTGCATCCACGCGGGGGCCGGAATCGTGGCGGACTCTGATCCCCAAAAAGAATACCAAGAGACCTTGAGCAAGGCGCAGGCGATGATCAAGGCAATCAAATTGGCCGAGGCCTGGAGGGGGAGAAGAGGGAAGCAATGATCCTCCTCATCGATAACTATGACTCCTTCACCTATAACCTCTTTCACTATCTAGGCGAGCTAGGAGAGAATGTGAGAGTCACCCGAAACGATAAGGTTACCCTCGACGAGATAGAGTCACTCGCTCCGGAGAAGATCGTCATTTCTCCAGGGCCCTGCACTCCAAAGGAGGCGGGAATTTCCTGTGCTGTGGTCAGCCGTTTCGCTCAGAGAATTCCGATCCTCGGGGTCTGCCTGGGGCACCAGTGTATCGGCGCTGCCTTTGGAGGCAAGATCATCCGTGCTCCAAAGATCATGCATGGCAAGTTGTCCGACATCTCCCACGATTCCCAGACCATTTATCGATCCTTAAAGAATCCCTTCCCTGCGATGCGTTACCACTCTTTGATCATCGATCCAGACCGATTGCCCGCAGAGCTCAGCGTCAGCGCACGCACTTCCGATAATATCATTATGGGTGTACGCCACCGACACTACCCCGTTGAGGGAGTTCAATTCCACCCCGAATCGGTTCTGACCGGCGAGGGCAAGAGGCTTCTCGAGAATTTTCTTCGGTATTATTAGCCCCGATCCGAAAAGGGTGAAGAGCAGAGATTGAAGCACCCGACAGCTGGTGCACTGGCAAGCCTCGCGGCCGCGGGGCGAAAACGCTAGAAGAAACATTCGATTATTGGGTAACCCCGCGGCTTGCCGCGGGCACAAACCCGATGGGGTTTCCAAAGGGGAGAAGCGGTAGCTCTTCCCTTTGGTCGACCATGGGGTTCAAACCCCGTGGTCGATATAACTTGATTTGACGGGAGAAATCGTCGGTCAACTCAGCTCTTTTTTGTTCAGCGATTGGTGACAACCACAAACGGTCCGACCTGCCTCTCGCCTCTACCACTAACGCGAGAGAAAAGCCCGGGCACATTCCTCGCTGCAGAAGTAGTGCCCCCGCCGAAAGAGAGCCGCTTCCTTTGGAACATAGCTCTGACATTGAGGGTCCAAAACCATCTCTTCCCCGGATTCAGAGGGAGGTTGTTTTAGGTTCTGCCGCCTCCTGCCTCCGGAAAGCAACGAGTGAATCAGAAGAAACAAGAGGTAGACGAAGAGGAAAAATATTAAAAGCCGAAGAATCAACTTACTGCCCTTCCAGGC
>JACZXR010000580.1 GCA_022571535.1 Deltaproteobacteria bacterium
GTGTTGGAGAAAGTCCCGGCCCCCTTGGCAAGGTCCCAGTCTTTGCCCAGGTACCGGCAGCGCCACTCCGGGTTTGCCTCAAAACCTCCTGCCGCCAATACAACGGCGCGGGAATTGACCTGGTAGGGACCTGCGGGCCCGTGTATCTTAACTTCGTCAACCCTGCCATCGTCGTTCGTCAACAGGCCTATCGCCTTCGAGGCATAGCGTATCTCGACCCCCTCCCTGGTCGCCCGCTCAAAGAGCGTACCTACCAGGCCCGGACCAGCACCCACCGCCTCCACCACGGCCCCACCCCAAAACCTGAATTTCTTCTGAACCTTAAAGGCCTGACGGCCAAAGGCCAGATTAAACCTTACACCTTTTGTGCAAAGCCACTTCATGGTGGGCAGGGATTGGCGAATCGGTGTCAGGGCAAGGTCACCATCGGTCAGGTACTCCGTGACCCTCAGCATATCGTTGTAAAATCGGTCCTCGTCATAGGGATCGATCTCAATCGAGTTGAGTTCCTCTTCCGAGAGGTCGGGAATGAGCGATTTGATATCGTCCATGCCGGAAAATGCAAAGCGGAATAGCCCACCGGTAAAAAAAGAGTTTCCTCCACGCCAATCTTCGGGGGCCTTTTCCAAAAGCAACACGGAGGCCCCGAACTCCCGGGCGGCTAGGGCTGCACAGAGCCCCGCATTTCCGCTCCCGATGACTACGACATCAACCTGCTCCCCGCGCGCCATTATTCACTCCTCCTCAAGCACTCTGTTATATATCCCTGGATTGTGACCCGATCAAGCAGGGCAGAGCTCTATTGCGAAAAGTGTTGATTAAGAGGAAACCGAGGGGCTGACCGTTCGGCTGAGCTCACGACGAAGCCCTCAGCGGGAGACTCGGCTCCTGTAACACGTTATAAAACTTGTCTACCACGAAGTACACGAAGATCACGAAGTTTTTTATAACCTGATTTCACTTTGTGTCCTTTGTGCTCTTCGTGGTGATATTTTTCTCTCGCTATAACCCGTTTTCTCCCTTGAGAAGTGTGGATTCAGAGAAGGCCGAGGGGGCCTGCCCCCCAGGGGGGGGGCCAATGGGTCTCTGCTTTTCTGTTCCTAACCATCCAACCTGACATGCCTTATCTATATGAGAACGTTCAGTATCGGATATCTCCGATTCTTCGGAGCAGACCCCCTCGGCTGCAAACGAAGAACTTTTCGCCGTACTATTTGAACGAAAGACGACTTCAGGTTTGACATAAGTGTTCGTTGTCAGATAAATTCTCTTTCCGAATTTGGCGTTGCCAAGTCAGTTTATTGGCCTGCCAATTTTTTTTGGAAGGGAGGTAAGATGTCGGATCTTATACTGAGCGAACGGGATGGCGATATCACCACGATTACCATCAACCGGCCTGAAGTCGGTAATAGGGTCAGCAATCCGATGGCAAGTCAGTTGGCGGACATGATCGAAGCCGCCGCAAAAGCTTCCCGCCTGATCCTATTCAAAGGCGCGGGGGATGAGTTTTGTCTGGGGCGAGAGGTGATGGGTGAGCGCGGTCCTCTTCCCGAAGCCTATGTGATGCGTGGAAATACCGAGGTCATCTTTAATCTTTACGGCGCCTTTCGCCGTTCGAGGGTGCCGGTGATCGGTGTTGTTCAGGGCAAGGCCATTGGGTTTGGGTGTGCGCTGGCGGCGCTCTGCGATATTACCATTGCGAGTGAAAGGGCGCGGTTCCAGTTGCCGGAAATGGCGCACCATATCATGCCTACCATAGCCATGTCGGCCCTCGTGGATCGGGTGCCTCTCAAGGCCCTTATGTATCTCGTCTATTCGACCGATGAGATCGACGCGGACCAGGCGCTGACCTTCGGGCTGGTCAGCAAGATCGTTCCCGCAGATAAGCTGGGATCTGCTGTTAATGACCTGGTTGCAGCCTTAAAAAAGAGCCCGATGCCTGCCGTCATGGCGGTTAAAGAGTACGCCAGGTTTGCTATGAAAATGGACACCCAGGCTGCGGTCGATTTTGCCAAGAATTTACACGCGACGGTCAACAGCTCTTCGGCCATGCGCCCCTAAGCGGCCTTCCATTACTGAGGTCAGCTGAAGACAGCGGGGAGATGCTGTGTCCAACACGATGGAGCCGGTCCTGATGACTCTCTCCCGCGCGCTTTTTACCCCGTACCACAGAACGCCCCGTGCGTAAGCGCGGAGATGAATGTTCCGACCTCCCTGTAAGGGCAGCGCCCCATAGCCACGGACGTAAGTCAGTGGTACGGGGTTTACCTCCTCGGAAACATCAGG
>JACZXR010000076.1 GCA_022571535.1 Deltaproteobacteria bacterium
TTCAAGCATGAATCAGCAACTCACCTTTAGTGTAGTTGTAGACCGACGATCAAAATGCCGGTAACTGGTGTCCTAAGCCTCTCAACACCAGAAATGCCTCGATTATTTTTTCGGATCGGGGTTAAATCTTCTGCAACTGGGTCAAGATCCGATCCATCTTTTGTAGTCCATCGCCAAAATCGCTCCGTTTCGAAAAACGGGCGTGCTGGTACAGCGAGGTGAAATCCTTTACCAACCTGCTCCCGTTTCTTTCCACTGCTCGACTGAACTCGTCTGGGGTTTCCCCGGGCTTTTTTCTAAACCCTTTTTTTCCGAGGAGGATAAGGAGGCGGCGGTAACGTTCTGTTGCCTGGTGTGAAAGGGGCTTGGTAGTGGCTCGCCCCGCTATTTTCTTTCTCCTCCACCACATCCAACCTAGGAAAAAGGCCGGAGGCAGAAACCCCAGCGCCATCCACCAATCTGGTTTGCCTACCAACCATCTGCGCAGCTTTGAGATTGAAAAGCCACGAGGGTCGAAGTTGAACCAGGTAGTGGGTCGGCTGAGAGCGGTGAAGATTTGATACTGGTCGCCGAAGCCAAAGTTGACCACATAGCGATACCAGCGCATCCTCAAGAAATCGATAAAGTGGGCCATGGATTCGAAATAATTTCTACCGCCAACTCTGAGATCAGGAGGGGTGGCATCGAGTGTCACCCATCCCTTATCTCCAAAGTAGGCCTCCACCCAACTGTGGGCGTTGCTGTTGCGGATGAGATAGTATTCCCCATAGGGGTTCCAGTCCCCGCCGAGGTACCCGTTAACCACTCGAGCAGGAATGCCTATACTGCGAAGCATCACCGTCAGAGAAGAAGAATAATATTCGCAATCCCCCTGGCGGACCTCGAAGAGAAAACTTGCCAGCGGGTCTCCCCCGCCGGTTGGAAGGCCCTTCAGGGAGTAACGATAGTTCTTTTTTAGATAGCTCTCCAGGGCGCGGGCTTTTTCCATTTCCCCGTCCCTTCCTTTCGTGATGCGTCGAGCGAGGCTGAGGATGCGAGGGTCCATGGTGGGGAGTTGGAGAAAATTGCTTCCGCTGGTATTTTCGTGCCCGTTTGCATTGAGGGTTGAGAGGACCGAGTAAGAGGTTTGAAAGGTAAAGGGTCGGGCGGTGCGGAGGTTTCCTAGGGGGTCGAGAAAAAGGTGACGAAGCCTCCCTGAGATCGTGACCGGCCTACCCAAGGCAAAGAGCGCGCGTGAGCCGGTAGGTTCCAAAATGATTTCCTGACGTATGACCGGGCCTTTGTGACCCGGCGAATCGTCCACAAGGTAGCTTCCTCTCACGCGCCTTACCTGAGTTAGCTTGATTTTGCTCCTCTCCCATTTCCGCCCATCGAAGCGATCCAGTGACATTCCCCGCCAGTAAAGCGTTTTCCCTCTGAGGAGATCAGGTCGGTCGATGCTTACCCGCATTGCCACCGCGTTGTTTTTCTTGATTTCCGCCACGTCTCCAAGGGAGAGGTGATCTGAAAAACCTGTTACCGCTGCTCCACTAGCCCAGGAGTCTCCCAAAATACCCACGCTCACGCGAGGAAATATGATGAAGAAAACCAGAGTTAGGAGAAATAGGACCCCGCTGATTCTTCCCACTAAACAAAAGAGGGACCAGCTTACCAATTGGCGGTGTCTTTCAGGGTCTTCCCCTGCTGATTCCATGCCCTGCTTTAGGTGAAACAGGACGAGCACCCAGGGGGCAGTGAAAATATAGAGAATAAAAATCAAGGCAAAAGAAATCTCTACGCTCAGGGCCGAGGCAGAAACTATGCTAAAGAGAGACAACAGGTAGAGTTGAAGCCAGTCCCGTCTCTTTTTGGATGCGAGAAGTTTTACTGCCTGGAGGGCGAGTAGAAAGTGGACGAGCTCCTGAATAGGCAGGGCCTTAAGGATAAAAATCGAGAAGAGGGTCTGGATAAAAACCCCCACGATGATGATGTTTGCCAGGAGCTTGGGCAGAGTTCCCTTCCCACCCTTGATCTCTGCGAGCACTGCCAAGGCAAACGATACTCCGGTGAGCAGAAGATAAGGTGATGACAGCTCCCTGGTGAGGAGCAGACCGGTCAGGCCGAGGAGGATGAGGAGGTAGGAAGAGGCAAGGTAGACACCATTGAAGCTCATGCCTGGACCACCTCGCAAGGGGGAAGGGGGGACGGGAGAGAGGACTCTCCCTGGAGAAAGATTCCACCTCCTTCACGGGTAACGCTGGCGCACCATTTCTCAAATCCCTCCCGAGTTAGACCACGAGATGGTGAGATGAGGGCAAGCCGGCGGAGGCTTGCGCTCAATTCGCGTTTGCCTGCCGTCGGTTCCAAGTTCTCCTCCCAAGTAGCAAAGGTCATGGGCGCCCCCTGCCTCATCAGTGAGCGCAGCAGGCTTGCAGCAAGCTCCACGGCTTGCTCAAACCGCTCTCCGTCTGCCCCTCTGTTGTCGAAGAAGATCGCTCGGGGAGGCTCGATCTCCTCGGCGAATTCCTTCATCATGAGCTGGCCAGTCCGCGCCGACGTGGGCCAGTGGATGAGCCTGTGGTCGTCCTCGGGGAGGGCAGGCCGCAAGCTCAGGATCTCTTCTCCCCAGCGCCTTTTCTTTCTTCCGACATGGTCTTTTCCTTTGACCAGGGCATGAATCCGTGCACTCTCCCTATGGGCCGGATACGCGACAAAGCTCTGATGAAGGGGGATGATCCGAATTTTTTCAAAGAGGCCGAAGGGAAATCGAGTCGCAATGTGGATGGTGCTAAATTGGTAAAGTCCCCTCCTTGTTACGCGAGCGAGGTAGTGGAAAGTTTTTAACTCGCCCGCTGCCAGGGAGGGAAGATAACCCAGGGTCTGCCGGGGGAGGAAGTCCCCGCTATCACGGATGGTGAGGGAGTAGGAGATTTTATGCCGAGAGGGGTTTCGCACTTCCAACACGACCGCAAAGGGAATGCGGGCCGTGACCTCTGATGGGATATGGCGACGGACCTCGATGCCCCGCAGCACCCTCTCCGAGAGTATCCCCGAGACAATAACCACGCCTAGCAAAAGGCCGAAGACTAGATAGAAGAGATTGTGCCCGGTGTTGATGGCGATCAAACCGATGCACAGGGTAAGAACGGAAAAGAACCATCCTTCCAGCGTGAAGTGAAGACGCCGGTAGGGGTAGAAATATTTTTTCCAACCCCTAGCCCTTGCCCATGCCTGGTTTAGTATTTGTCCAACAGGGTTCATAAGGGAACGGTCGCCTCTTCGATGAGCGCTCGGAGGATTCCCTCAGCTCGGCGCAAGTGTGCCGGGCCACTGCCTCCATCTGCGAGCAGGAGACGATGTGCCAGGACAGGAACCGCCAGCTCCTTGATATGGCGAGGGAGCACATAGTCGTTCCCTTCTAGGAAGGCATAGGCCTGAGAGGCACGATAAAGCGATTTAGTCGCCCGCGGGCTTCCGCCCAACGTAATAGCCGGCGACTTTCGGGTGGCCTCAACGATGTCGAGAACATAGCCCACGAGACTCTCTTCCACCCTGACCTGCTCCACGAGAGACTGCATTTCCACCACTTCCTCTGCCTGCATGACCGGCCTGAGTTCTCTAGGAAGGGGTGTACCCGTTACAACCTGCCGTTCTGACTCCCGATCCGGATATCCCAAGGAGATGCGCATGAGGAACCGGTCGAGTTGCGATTCTGGAAGGGGAAAAGTTCCCGCAAAGTCTGAGGGGTTTTGGGTGGCCAGGACCATAAAAGGGTGAGGGAGGGGGTAGGTAGTGCTATCGAGGGTTACCTGCCCTTCATTCATGGCCTCTAGGAGGGCACTTTGCGTGCGTGGCGTAGAGCGATTGATCTCATCGGCCAGAACAATGTGGTGAAAAATCGGCCCACTCTTTAGCCGAAAGGTTTGGTTTGAGGGTTCATAGATCACAGTTCCAAGAAGGTCCGAGGGGAGGAGATCGCTTGTAAACTGAATCCTCTGGAATGAACAGTTTAGAGAATTTGCCAAGGCCGCCGCGAGACTTGTCTTTCCAACCCCAGGAACGTCCTCAATTAGCAGATGGCCGCGGGCCAGGAGACTTATGACCGCCAGACGAATAGTATCGTCCTTACCCCGGATGACCTTGCTAATATTTCTAATTAGATTATTGATCTTTTCCTGCATGAGGCCATTACTTTATTATCGGATGAAACTAGTCTAACTTTTGCCCGCTATCGCCGCAAGTTAGTGTCATTGGTGCTAGATTGTGGCGGGAGGTCCGGAGAAAAGGACAGACATAGCGCAAGTGTAACGCAAGAGGTATGCCACGAAGGCATCTTCAAGATCTGAAAGATACCGATTTTCCTGTGATTTTATAGGGATAAGTCGGGTGCTCAGTAGGAATTTTGAGCTTTTAGGCCTATCGATTGACAATAATTGGCCAGGGCATGCCAAGGATGTCCTTTTTGGTCAATCTCTGCTCGGCTCTGTGAGCTCTAAGGACCCTCTGGGTTGACACGGCACGCGAGGCAGGACTTGTCCGTTCATTGATTCAATGTAAACCCCGCCTCTTGAGGCGGGCACAAAGCCGATGGGGTTTCCAACGGGGAGAAGCGGCAGTTCTCCCCGTTGGTCGAACACGGGGATTTAAACCCCGTGTTCGATATAACTTGATTCCTGGAGAGGTTTCAGCGATGGAGGGCCATAAAGGCAAATACCCTGGCGGCCTCAAAGACGCTATTGATCGAGACCAGGTCATGATCTGTATGCTGGAAGCGAATGTCACGGGAGCCGTAGTTAACTGCCTGAATGCCTTTAACATTGAGAAGACCTGTGTCATTTGCCGCTGTGGAGTAGCTGTATTCGGCCTCCCGTCCTAACATTGTCCGAATGGCTTTCCTCAGAGATACGGCTACATCGGCGTCCTTGGGAACCTCACAGGGGTACATAAAGTCTTTTCTTTGAAGCTCGACGCTAAAAGGGTCCAGGTTTCCTATGGCTTGTTCCAGGTCTTTTATGGCCTGATCGGACTCATCACCGGGGAGAAGACGGCGATCAAGAAGAATTCGGCATTCACTCGGGATTGTGTGTGTAGCCTTGGGCAAGCTCTCAATAGATGTGGGGGTTAAAGAGGCCCGTCCAAGCTGGGGATGGGTCTTATCGGTGGGGTATGGCATCAGAGGCCTTAACCTTTCCAATGCCTTTACGGCTCCTTCAATGGCATTGGCACCTTCCCAGGGCCTGCTGCTATGGGCCTGCCGACCGCGCACTACCACAAGAACGTCAATGCGACCTTTATTGCCAAGCTGTATCTGAGGGGGACCATCGATGATCCCCCAGTCTGCCTGCACTTTTCCATCACGCAACACATAATTCAGGGAGTCATGTTTCCCGCTCTCGCCGGCCGTGCTGGTCACAAAAGTGAGATCCCCCGGCAACTCCAATTTGCGTTTTGCAATGAGCTTCAATGCCAACATCATTGCCGCCAGGCTCCCTTTTTGCTCACAGGCCCCCCTGCCCCAGACACATTCGCCCTTAATCTCGTACGGAGTTCCGTCCACGATTGCGCCGGAGTATGGGTTCTGCATGGTGCTTGGTACGGCGTTCATGGCGTAGGAAACAAGGAGGAGACGTTTGCCTTCTCCCTTTCCCTTCAGGGAGGCGATGAGATTCCCCTTCTCATCGATGACCGTAGGAATCCCGGCCTCCTCCAGGTCAGGCTTTATGACTTCTCGGATGAAGGCCAGGACTTGAGGCTCCTCCTCAAGCAGGTCCGTTTGCGGGCTGGGTCTCTGCACCAGCTTGACCACGAGTCGTTTGACCTCTTCGTACTGAAGGTCTTTCTCAATGAGTCCTTTTGCCTCTCCAGGATCCATATTAGTTGACCTCCACTATGGTGCCGACCTTGTGGTCCAGCGCCTTCCGGTAAACGAGCTGAGCCGTGGCGACGTCCTGGAGGGCGATTCCTACCGACTTGTACAGAGTAATCTCCTCCGTGCTTACCCTTCCCGGTTTTGAGCCGGCCAGGACCTCGCCGATTTCAGCTGTAACGTGATCTTCCGCGATTGCACCTTCCCTGATCGCCAGCAGGATATCTCCACACTCCGACTTGATGGCCTCACGGGAGTCCACCACTAGTTTCGCACGCTTGATGGTTGCGCCATCGATCTCCCTGATATCCGGCCTGTGGGACCCGACTGCATTGATGTGAACACCAGGCTTAAGCCAATCGGCACTGAGGATCGGGTCCTTTGCGGTTGTCACCGTAGCCAACAGGTTGGCCACTCGGACAGCCTCTATGGCTGTGCTTACTGGCTCGATTTCGATCCCGACCTCCGACTCCAGTTCCTTTTTCAAAAGCTCGGCGCTCTTGCCCGATTGACTGTAAACCTTGACCCTGGTGATCTTTCTGACTTTGCATAAAGCTCTGATGTGGGCCCTGGCCTGTGTGCCGGCGCCGAGCACCCCGAGCACGGGAGTTTCAGGGTTTGCCAGGGCCTTTGTTGCTACAGCAGAGGCACACGCCGTGCGTATGGCAGTGATATAACTACCGTCCATTAGGACCAACAGCTTTCCAGTCTCGGTACTGTAAAGGGCGATGGTGGCGAGAATCGCGGGGAGTCCTTGCCCGGGATTATCCTGGAAGTAGGTGACCACCTTCATTCCCAAAGAGTTGCCCTCACTGAGGTAGGCGGGCATGCTGGTCAGGCGCCCTTTGATCTGAGGCAACGGCACGACCAATCGAACAGGCATCACTGCCCTGCCGGTGGAGAATTGAAGGTGTGCCTGTTCTAGGACATCGATCAGCTCTTCGATATCGAGAAGTCCCCGGACCTCTTTTTCGGATAGAGCCAGCATCGTCGACTCATAACATAAAGGGATAAAGGAGTGGAAGTTGTGGAGGAGGCCTTATAATTGTATATGATCTGGAATGCATGGTATTTTCCTATGAGGTTAGAGATTTAGATGTGGTCGGAAAGGAGAAGAACAGATGGCCCGTATTAGCTATGTCGACCCAAGGTCCATCGACGATCCGGAGATTCGCCAGTGGCTTGAAGAGTCCATCCGAAAGGGAAGGCCCGGTCCGGAAAACCAGGCGATCCGTGCCCATCAGCCGGATGTCATGCGGTCCTTTACCATGACTCGGCAATGGCTGTTTCACAACGGTGTGGTCGAACACGATCTGAAGGAACTGGTCCGTGTTCGAATCGCGACCAGCCTGGAGTGCATGTACTGATCGCATCAAGGAACTGCACGGTCCGTGCAGAACTCAGGGAGCAGGTTGGCAGAGCTGGACCGCTTTGAAGAGTCGGATAAATTTACGCACCGTGAAAAGCTGGCGTTGCGCTACACGGATGCTATCGTGTGGAATCCTGCTAGCGCCGACGACGAGATGTGGAAACAGTTGCATGAAGAGTTCACCGAGCCCGAGCTGGTAGAGTTGGGATACTGGATCGGGTTCACCGCGGGTGGCCAGCGCTGGCTTCTTACTTTGGCAACGAGGCAGGGCGAGCTTGCGGCTGCCCTCAATCAAAATTTGGCAGCTCAGAATCAGAGCACCTGAACCACAGTCTCGGAAGACCCGCGGCGCTCTCCCCAAAGCCCCAGGGAAGCTGGGGATCTGCCGCGGCCCTCATCAAGGGGGGGCTGTCGGCAAAAATCCATCGTAGTCTCTACCCTTTCATTTAATTTGTGCTACTATCGCGCCCTTGGATGAAAGTGTTTTAGAATCAAGTTATATCGAACACGGGGTTTGAATCTCCGTTTTCGACCAAAGGGGAGAGCTTCGTCTTCTCCCCTTTGGAAACCCCATCGGCTTTGTGCCCGCCTCAAGAGGCGGGGTTTATATTAAATTAATTTTCAAAGGAGGGAGAGAAGTATGCCTTTTTACAAGATAGCCGAGTTGCAAGAGAATCCCAGCGCGGTGAATCCTGAGATGTTCGTGAAGACCACCGTGGGCGAGTTCATGAAGGCGGGTATCGTGACCAAGCCGGAGGGCGAGGGACCACCGCTCCATATGCACCCGAACGAGGAGCAGTTTACCCTCGTACTCGAGGGGAAGCTCCACTTCGTTCTTGGCGATGAGGAGCGCATCTGCGAACGCGGCGACTTGATTCACATCCCCCGCTTCACCAATCACAGAAGCCGCTCCATTGGCGGTTCGGCTGTTTTCTTCACGGTGAAGAGTCCCGCCGGAGACGGGAATTTGGATCAAGACTACAACCGGGCAGAAGGCGCCGAAGATGCAGAGAGGCGCTACGAGGAAGCCAAGAGAAAGAATTCATAGGCATTTCGCCTCGAAGTCGTGTGATCCTCCCGAGCCGCCGGCCTTTAGGGGAGTTTGCCCATGTCAGCGAAGATCCAGACCAGAAATCTCAGGAAAATTTATGACACGGCCGAACGGCAGGTGCATGCTCTCGAGGATATCAACCTCGAGATCGAAGATGGTGAGTTTATCTGTCTCGTCGGGCTATCGGGCTGCGGAAAGACCA
>JACZXR010000581.1 GCA_022571535.1 Deltaproteobacteria bacterium
TTGGGTAAGTGATGATATGAGTAAAGCCTGGTGCAAAGTCAGAGCCAAGTTTTCTGATGATAAATTAGGAGAGACATTTTTTGATGGTTTTGGATCATCAACTCCAGATAATACTGGAACAATGACTAAATTACATCCTGTTGAGATGAGTCACACACGTAGTAAGGCCAGGGCTCTCAGAGATGCATTGAATATTAGTGATGCGACTATTGAAGAACTTAAAGAAAAATACAAGGGAAATATTCCGATACCGATCGTAGCTGTGGCGAATGATCTAAATATTGAAGTTTATGAGACAGATGAGTTTGATGATTTTATCTCTGGGTCAATTGCTAAAGTGAATGGTGAATTTATTATTTATGTGAATAAAAAACACCATTCTAACAGAAAGAGGTTTACTATCGCGCATGAAATTGGGCACTTCTTAATACCAAATCATGGCCAAGCCGGAGTAATCTGCAATAGTGAAGAAATTGAAAGCTATAGCCCGCGAATAGATCCGGTCGAAGAAGAAGCCAATCAGTTTGCAGCCGAACTTCTAATACCGTATCCACTTTTGGATAAGAAGGTCGCCCAAGTCGAACCGACGATGGAAAATATCCGCTGGATCGCAAACACATTTCAGGCATCGTTGACAGCAAGTGCTTTCCGCCTCATCGACCTTACAGACTACCCAGCAGCAATAGTTTGGAGTCAGGACGGAAGGATCAAATGGTTCAGGAAATCGGCAGATTTTACTGGCTTCATTCGCGCAGGAGACACCTTGGATGAAGGAACTGTCGCACTTAGATGTTTTCAAGGAAAAGCGGTAACTGATGACTTTAATCGGATCCCAGCGGACTTGTGGGTTGAGTTGCCAAGTATGCGGCCTGACTTGACAGTGCTTGAACACTCCATATTCATGCCCAGATATCAGGGTGTCCTCAGTCTCCTGTACTTTGACGAGCAGATTGGAGAACTGGAACCTGAAGCGCTAGAGGAATTAGATCCGAAGGAATTTACACTGGAACGAAAGCGTTGGCCCAGCAGATCAAAAAGGCGTCCCTAGCGTGGGGATTCATCGTCGCTACCAAAGAGAAAAGCAGGTCCCTGCCAGAGGCAGGTAAACCTCGACGTGCTTCCTTCGCATAAGCTTCCTTCGATAGGCTCAGGACAGGCAGGGCAGGCGGTAGGCAGGTCTGCGCCACCCCAAAGAAAAACGACAAGGGATGAACCCTTGCCCTACCCAAACAAGAAGGCGCCGGAGCGGGTGTCCCTCGACAGCACTCGGGATAAACGCCGCACCTCTTCCGGACAGGGTCATTGATGAAGGAAAAAGGCCGACGATGAATCCGCCGTGGCGGATTGATCGCCGCTACCAAAAAAGAAAGACGGCAAGGGATGAACCCTTGCCCTACCAAAATAAAAAGGGCGCTCCGGGTGGAACGCCCTTTTTTGGCTCAATGACAATCTGAGAAGCCCGTCTAAAGTTGATTATGGGAGAAAGAGGCGAGCGACCTGTGGCTTGCGTTCTGCACAAGGCAGAACCAGCCACGTGTCCTCGTTAGAAAGGAGGTGATCCAGCCGCAGGTTCTCCTACGGCTACCTTGTTACGACTTCACCCCAATCAGAGACCACACCGTAGGCGCCTGCCTCCCTTGCGGGTTGGCGAAGCGACGTCTAGTACAGCCCCCTTTCGTGATGTGACGGGCGGTGTGTACAAGGCCCGAGAACGTATTCACGGCACCGATCTGATGCGCCATTACTAGCGATTCCAGCTTCATGGAGTCGGGTTGCAGACTCCAATCCGAACTGAGCGCGCTTTTCTAGGATTAGCTCCCCCTCGCGGGTTGGCAACCCTCTGTGGCGCGCATTGTAGCACGTGTGTAGCCCCGGACATAAAGGCCATGATGACTTGACGTCATCCCCACCTTCCTCCCGCTTGTCGCGGGCAGTCTCCTTAGAGTGCCCGGCGTAACCGCTGGCAACTAAGGACAAGGGTTGCGCTCGTTGCGGGACTTAACCCAACATCTCACGACACGAGCTGACGACAGCCATGCAGCACCTCTACGCAAGTCCCTTGCGGGAAGTCTAGATTTCTCAAGATGGTCTTGCGCACTTCAAGCCCGGGTAAGGTTCTTCGCGTTGCGTCGAATTGAACCACATGCTCCACCGCTTGTGCGGGCCCCCGTCAATTCCTTTGAGTTTCAGCCTTGCGACCGTACTCCCCAGGCGGAGCACTTAATGCGTTATCTACGGCACTCCCACCAGCGTCGCAACTCCAAT
>JACZXR010000582.1 GCA_022571535.1 Deltaproteobacteria bacterium
AGCCATGCCTGTAGTAGTGCTGTGCATCGGCCGCGGCCGGAAATGATACGAATGCCGCGGCAGCTATTGCTGCCACGAACGCCAAACTCTTTATTGTGTTTCGCATCAGAATTCCTCCTGATAATGAGTGCGCTTCAGTGCGCCCTCGTGATAGTGAGTGCGACTGAGGCGTGGAATGTTACACTGATTCGACAGATTACTTATTTTATTAATGGAATTATATGATATAATAAATGTTTAACGCGTGAAATTAAAGGAGGGAATTCTAAATGACTCACAGCGCAAAAATCTTTGTTTCTATGCGGGATGGAGTCCTAGAGATATCGGGATCAGAAGAATTCGTCCGGGAACAACTCAAAAAGTTTGATGATTTAATAATAAAACATCTATCTAATATGCCAATATCTGAACAGCCAAGCATTCCTTCTTCGCCTCAACCTGCACCCGAAGAGGGGGCTCAAGACGATGCATGGAAAGCGGTCAGTTATCACAATGTAATGGCCTTTGATCGGGATGGGATTAAAATTCTCAAGAACATTCCCGGTAAGTCTGGAGCTGAAAAAGCTGTCAACGCTGCACTTGTTTATTTGTATGCGAAAAATGTAAAGGGGCAAGAAGAGGCTTTGTTTAAGGAGATCCGTGAATTGTGTAAAGATCACGGATGTCTCGATTCTGCAAACTTTGCTTCGAATTTAAAATCTGAAAAGCAATACTTCATCATTGGCGGGTCAGGTAAGAAACAGACGGCAAAGCTGACACAGCCTGGTAAAACGAAAGCTGCAGCCTTGGTTGACGAGCTGAATTCTTAATGGGTGTCAATGACAGCCACTTCGTCAATTTCCACCTGTGTCATCTCGTTTCTCCTTTCTTTGAACACATTACGGGCGATTTGCGTGACATAGAGGGTCGCCCCGACCGTGGCCGTTCAACCTATGACAGAAAAAGCCCGCACTTTCAATTCCTTAGCACCTGATGTTTCTCGTGGCGGAAATGATGGCGAAGGCCAAGGAGGTCCTTTTTCTCGATCCATCGTGGAATCAGGAAGAAAAGCGCCACCAGCACTACCCCCGTTGCTATGGTTACAGCAGGACCCACGCTGACAACGGAGCCAAAATAGGTGAAAGCGAAGGTTAGAGGCATCATTCCAGTTCCCGTCGCCAGTGCAAACTTGCCAACCGAGATCTTTGTGAGCCCAGCGCCGTAACTCACGACGTCAAAGGAAATGAAGGGAAGCAGACGCGAGAGGAACACAATCCGCGTCAGCAGTTTGTCCGAGCACTCACTGCAGAAGTTGATGTGCCCACCTAGGATGGGCTCGATAAGGCCACGGCCGAGGAGGCGCGCAATCAGGAAGCTCGCGATGGCGCCTAGAAGGGCTCCGCCAACCGCGTAGATACCTCCCAGGAAAGGACCGAAGAAGGCGCCTGCCGCAATATCTAAGGGCAGACTTGGGATCGGGCTAACCACCACAGCTGTTGCTGTGAGGATGACGAAAAGGAGTGGAGCGAAGCCCCCTGCCTCATCCAACCATTCCCCAATGCGCTCGGGGTTCAACGACTCTGCAAACACCCGAAGAGATGGAAACAAAACAAAAGAAAGTAAGAGGGCCAGCAACGCAACTCCTTTTACGATGGCCCATCTTTTCACTTGCAGTCTATCTCCTGAGTGTTCGGAACCGAAACTAGAGAACATAAACAAGAACGACCTTTTTTCGGACAGCTTTGCGAATCTCGGTTATCCAGTCAAGTGATGGCCTGACGTGCCATGATGGTACGGTGGCCGAGTTGGAACGGCAGCGGGGGCCACTTTCTGCCATCTGGAGAAGGGGTGGCTTTCTGAGCAAAAGATCGAGTTTGTGGACCGAATATTATGGGGATGAGTCGGCTCTGAAGGAGCTACAGGAGCTTGGGGTCTTTTCCACCCCGGTGACGTTGATCAATGGTGCAGTGGTTGTTGGGTTTGACCGCGACAAGCTTGAACAGCTGCTGGGACTAACGGGGGCAGCCTAGAGTCGATCAACCATTACATGAGCTTGCTGCGGCGGATGAACCTGGAACCGTAATCTCGTTTGTCAGTCACCTGCGTCTTTCGTTGAGGTTCGGACTGCCGAGCTAGACCCTGCAATCTGCTGGAAGTATTATCTGGAAAGAAAGCACCTGCCACGCACTTGTCTGGAAACCAGATAATCAATAGTCCGGTGCACAAGTAGCAAAGAGGTACAGTTACTTGACCGGAATAGGCCGCAAACAACCTGATCACTTTTT
>JACZXR010000077.1 GCA_022571535.1 Deltaproteobacteria bacterium
GTACTCCCGGTGCATCTTCTTCTCGATCTGGCGGGGGTCTTTGTAGTCTTCCACAATACGGTTCAGTTGGCTATCGATATCCGTATAGACGAGAGAGTACTCCCGCTGGTAGCCTTCCTCGATGGTTGCCTTGGCTAGGTCCTTTATCTCTCCGGCCCCTGGGACAAGGTGGCTGAAGTTGTTGTTTGGCCGGTTGGGCTCAATGATGAGCATCCCCACCAGCCCCATCAACACGTGGACGTCAGGCTGAACATGGCAGTGATACCAATGGGTTCCCGGATTTTTGGCGGTGAACTCGTAGGTGAACTGGTCCCCTGGCCTCACGGCTTCTTGCGTGATGTCAGGCACTCCATCCATGGCGTTGGGGTGGATGGTCCCGTGGAGGTGAATGGTGTGGGGGAAATAGTGAGTATTCCTCAGGTGGATCTTGATTCGGTCTCCTTCTTCCACGCGGATGGTTGGGCTCGGAACCCGGGCCGGAGAGACCATCCCTTTCCCCTCGGGGGAAAAGACCCAGAAGGTGACGAACTCTCCCGGATAGACCTCCTCCTGGACCTCGATGACCTCTAGGTTGATCGTGACCTCGTCGGGGTCACCATCACCGTCAAGGTCCCGTCCCAGAACGACAGCCGTCTCCGAGGTGCCAGGAATCGGGGGGTCAGCCCATTGCTCGACCGATATTCCATCGGCCGTAAAAAGTAGCGAGAGCACGACAAAAAGAACCGGAACAAAACCCTTCTTGTATCTCATGGCATCTCCTCTTTAAGGCAAGAAAGGATGCTCACGACTTCTGGTAGGGACGTGCCGGAATGCACGCATCTTCACGCCGACACGTCCGTCGTGGGTCTACGATGTTTACGGTGGGGGCCAGGGGCTATTTCATTTTCTTCATTAAAGCCCAATGGTAAATATCGGCAGCCTCGGCATAGCCTTTTGCTGCCTTTGCTTTCGCGATAGCGCGGGCGTGGTCGTATCTTCCCTGGGGCTTTTCGTGGTTGTGCTTAGCGCCTGCCAAGCGCATCTTGGCATCATCGAGGAGCGAGTGGACGAGGGCCATGTCTTCTTTTTTCATCATTTTCGACATTTCTCCCCCCATGTCTCCCTTGACTTTGTCGATGGCTGCCTGGGCCGCCTTGAAATGCTTCGGACACTCAAATGCCTGGACTTTCACCGGCATCTGGAAGGCCAACATAATGGCCAACGTGAGAAGTATGCCTGTAATTTTCATAAATCCTCCTTTTAGAATTTGGTTTTTTGGCGGCTTAGCTTTTGTGCACAGTTTTGGTCCAAGTTGCGACTGCCTACTATGGATTAACCTTGGCCGTGAAGCGGATGCTATAAGGGTAAGCTAATGGAGTCAATACCCCTTGTCATCTATTTTGTGTTGCTACGCGATGCGGGTTTTTCGTAAAAGGAGTCTCGTCTCGACGATGAGGAAGAGGGCTGCTGAAGTCAGGACAATAGTGGCTGCTGAAGAAATGTCGAATAAAAAACTCAGGTACATTCCAGCCGCGCCGCAAAACGCACCAATGATGGGAGAGAGGATAAGCAGGGCCTGGAAGCGTTTTGTCAAGTAGCGGGCAATGACAGGTGGGATCACAATTGCAGCAGCCACCAGGGTAACTCCGAGGATCTGGGTGGAGGCGAGCACTGTGATGGCAAGTAGGGTGATAAACAGGAAATCAGTCCAGCCGGTTGAGATGCCATAGGCACGGGCTACCTCTGGGTCAAAGGTGGAGAAGAGAAGCTGTCTTCGGATAATGATGATGCCAAGAAAAACAAGCAGGGAGATCGAGGCTATGATCCAGAGATCTCCCTGGGTGATCCCGAGGATGTTTCCGAAAAGGGCGGCCTCGATGTTCCGAGTAAAACGGCGGTAGGTCGACACGATAGCTACACCCACTGCAAAACTGGCAGTTGTGACCACTCCGATTGCGGCATCTGCTCCCACCAGCCTCCGATGGGCGATGAGGTGAATAAGAGCTGCGGTCACAAGAGTCCAGAGACCAGCGCCGATAAAGAAGTTGACGCCAAGGCTGGTGCTGAGGACGGCACCCCCGAAGATGGCATGGGCGAGGCCATGGCCTATGTAGCTCATCCTTCGTAGCACCACATAAACGCCGATAAATCCACACAACGCGCCGACCAGCATTGCTGCGACAAGACCGTGGCGAAAGAACTCATACTGGAAGGGGAGCCAGAAGGTCATGGGCCTATGGGTTCGCAGTGTGGGGGCGTTCTCCAATCATAATCATGCCGTCGTGCTGGAAAACGACGATTTCCCCTCTATAGGTTTTTCGCAGGACCGAGGAGGTAAAGACCTCTTGTGGTGACCCCTCAGCAATGACGCGACGGTTTAAGCAGATCACCCAGGGGAGATGGGCTGCTACCCAGTTAAGGTCGTGGGCGGTGATCACAATTGTAACTCCGTGGTGGTTGATCTCGTGGAGGAAATGGATGACGTCATCTCGAGACCGGATGTCGAGCCCGGCAGTGGGCTCATCCAGCAAAATCAGGTCTGGTTCTCCCAACAGGGCACGGCCCAGGAAGACTGCCCGTTGCTGTCCCCCAGAGAGTTCACGAATGTGCCGTTTACCGAGGCCGCTGAGGTTTAACCGCTCCATCACCTTTTCGAGCTTTTCCTGGTCTTCTTTTCTTATACGTCGGAACCAGTGGTTTTTTCGGAAGAGGCCCATCAGGATGACCTCTTCGACGGTGATCGGAAAGTTCCAGTCAATGGTCTCCAACTGGGGGACGTAGCCAATTTTCCCCAAGGCAGTCCCTTTAAGTCCTTTTCCCCTGAGTGAAACCCCGCCTGCCAAAGGGGGCAGTATGCCCAGGATGGTTCGCAAAAGAGTTGTTTTACCCCCTCCATTGGGACCCACCACCGCGACAAATTGACCGGGCCAGATCTTAATGGAAACATCCTGAATGACAGGGCTATCCCCATAACCGCTGGTGACATTTGAGAACTCGACCACGGGGATATTTGAGGTGTGAGATTCCGGTGGTTCGTTGGCCCCATGGGGGTGAAGGCTTCCGCGTACTTCATGTGGCTTGTTGTTATGGAAATTACCTGAACTCATTGGCTCCGTCTCAATTATTTACCCTGTAGTCGGCATATGAGCCAGCTACAGGGGCCGGGTCAATTTTTTTCAGTGGCTCTGTCGAGCCACCCAAGGCTTCAAACATAGTCTCCGTGTTCTCGAGCATCATCCCAATATAGGAGTGTTGGGGGTCTCCCGGTTTGCCCGGCAGCTCATCGTCTCTCAATTTGTCGATATATCTTGTCTCGGCCTCTTTGGCGATCTGCTCTAGGACGGGACTGGTAAAAACCTGGGACCCAAAAACCGCCGGGACCTTTTCCCTGCGGATTTGGTCTATGAGCCTGGCGACCTCCCGGGGGCTGGGATCGGAGAAATCTGAAGGCTGTGCAGCCCCGATTATCTCAAAACCGTAGCGGCGGGCAAAATAAGGCCAGGAATCGTGATAGGTCAAAAGTCGGCGATTTTTCTCAGGGATTGTCTTCACCGCTTCGGCAATGGCCCGATTGAGTGCACTCAATTTTTCGAAAAAGCGGGCGGTGTTTTGCTCGTAATCGGTCTGGTTCTCTGGGTCCAGGCGAATAAGCTCGTCCCTGACTAATCTCGCGTATTGCATGGCGTACTCGGGATTAAGCCACAGGTGGGGGTTGGGATGACCCTGTTCTTTGGGGAAACTGAAATCGAAGACAAAGTCCTTGTCTGTGATGGTATTATTGCCTAGCAGGAGAATTGAGGCGATCGGTTTTTTGTTGGCATGGACGAGCTTTAATGTTGGGGTCTCGAGATCGAGCCCGTTCAGCATGAAGAGGTCGGCTGCAGCAATGATCTTGATGTCTGAGGGGATGGGCTCAAACGTGTGTGAGTTCATCCCCTCAGGGATAATCCCCGTCAATTGAATATTATCTCCGGCAACATTTTCGACGATGCTGGTGATAGGGGCGACCGTCGTGACGACCATTAGCCTTCTGTCGTGAGGTGCAGAGGCTTTTTTCTCTTCGCCCACGCAGGCATTGGCTATCAAGGTCAAAACCAAAAGCATCGGGAACGTTTTCCCAAACCATGCTTTCACATGCAGATCCTTCTCTCGTTTGCTCTGTTCTCTTTAATGCTATGCCAGCACTGTGAACTCACCCGGCCCGGTTACCGTGTGGAATTGTGTCTCATGGGATAGTCGTTTGTGTTATGAATTCTAATTTCGTGCTACTATTCGAAAAAATTCATACTCCCGGTTGAGGGGCAGTGGTAATAAACTTTCCGTTTTCGACCCCTTTGGTGGCGATCAATCTTCCTGCCACTCCGTGAACCTCTTGGCTCTCGCCTCGAATGACGATTACTTCCAGGCAGTTGTTCTCGTCAAGGTGAATGTGCAGGCTGGCATTGATCGCTACATCGGCTTTGTGCTGCATGTCTGCCAGGGTATCACCGAGTCTGTGAGTTCGGTGGTCGTAGACCAAGGTGACCACTCCCACTATCTCTCCTTTGCTGCCGCTGACCTTTTTCTGAATCAGATGATCCCGGATCAGATCCCTGATGGCCTCGGAGCGAGTTGCATACCCCAACTGTGCGATGCTGCGGTCGAAGGAGCGGAGCAGATCCTCTCCAAGGGAGACGCCAAAACGAGAAATCTTAGACATAATGTTTGCTACCTTTTCAAGAAAAGTAGCACGAACTGATTGGCACTTTCAATGCTGGGGGGTGGGTATCGAAACCGGCTATCGGATTGGCATTCGTGTTGACAGGCCCGGCCAGTGAAAGTATGGTTTGACTTTTATGGGAACAAAGAATCGGAGGTGAACACGTGGAACAGGTAAGGGACATGAGGAGCCTTATTCGCTGTCTCGACGAGATGGGCGAACTCCAGCGGCTGCAAGGGGTAGATTTGAATCTTGAGGTAGGTGCCCTAACGGAGCTTATGGGCGAGAGAGAGAGCTTGGCGCTTCTCTTCGACGACTTCAAGGGATATCCCCATGGATATCGTATTATCTCTAATCTGTTTCGGACATGTCGGAGGGCCGCCTTGGTCATGGGGCTGCCCGTGGACCTGAAGGGAGTTGATTTTCTTAACGCGTGGAGGAACAGGGTTTTGACGTTCAGGCCTGTTCCTGTACAGCAGGTCGAAGGCGGCCCGATTTTTGAAAATCAGATGGGAGAAGAAGATATAGACCTCCGTAGGTTCCCCACCCCGATCTGGCATGAGTTGGACGGTGGGCTCTATCTGGGGACGGGTTGTGGAATCATCACGAGAGATCCCGAGTCGGGAAATATTAACGTCGGGACCTATCGCGTGATGATCCAGGAAAAGAACAAGGTCTCGATCAAAATGAACAAGGGGAAACATGGGAGGATGGCGATGGAGAGAAGCCATGCCCAGGGAAAGCCGCTGCCCGTGGCGATCACTTTGGGACAGGAGCCGAGCCTCTTTCTTTCCTCGCAGATGCCGGTCCCACCGGACATAAGTGAATATGAGTTTGCCGGCTGGATTCAAGATTCGCCGATCCCTGTGGTTAGAGGGGCCGTAACGGGGCTTCCGATTCCGGCGAATGGCGAGGTTGTTCTTGAGGGCGAGATTCCTCTGCTCAGGCCTGAAGAGCTTCCCAAGGAAGGACCATTCGGTGAATGGCCAGGGTATTATACTGAGGCCACCGTAGGAGATGTTCCCCTGATGACTGTGAAGAGGGTTTATTACCGAAACGACCCGATAATTTTAGGCGCTCCACCCCTCAAACCCCCCAACAGCTATCTGCCTATCCCTCTTGGTTCCATCACGCTCTGGGAGCAGTTAGAAAAGGCAGGGATCCCGGATATCAAGGGTGTCTGGGGCTTTGTCTATGGAGGACAGCCCGGTCCCTTCACTGTTATCGCCATCAAGCAGCGGTATACAGGGCATGCGAAACAGGCATTGCTGGTAGCCGCAGGCGCCCGGGCTGGGGCATATGGCGGTAAGTTCGTGGTGGTAGTAGACGATGACATCGATATTACAAATCCCTACGAGGTTATTTGGGCTATATCCACCAGATGCAATGCTCGTGAAGGGATCGACATCGTGAAGAACGTGTGGGCCTCGGTGTGTGAACCGACTATCTCCCCGCAGGAAAGAGACACAAGGGGCTATATCAGCGATCGTGTCTTGATCGACGCCTGCCGTCCTTATCAGTGGATCGAGCAGTTCCCGAAGGTCAACGCCTTCTCGCGGGAATTCAAGGAGAAGGTGGCAAAAAAGTGGAAAGTCTGACAGCTGGTAGAAGCTGGATTCAGGCAAACGCTTGCGCCCTGATCAAACCTGGCGCCGTGGCTTTTTTGTTTCTTCGCTGAAGGCGGAAATCTGCCTCAGTTTTGTTCTTAGGGGCTGTTTGGTATAGTTTCTGCCAGTTAAACACGATTTCCCCTTTTTGCGTCTTATGTCATCGATTCTGATCAAAAATATCGGCGCTTTGGCCACTGGCGACCTCAGAAATCCCCTGAGGCATGCCGACTCCATCTACGTGGAAGATGGAATTGTCAGGGCCATTGGCAAGGGTATTGATTACAGGGCCGACACTGTGGTCGATGCCCGAGGAATCACGGCCATCCCCGGTTTGGTCGATTCTCACTCACACCCTACCTTTGGTGAATTCACTCCGGCACAGAACGCTCTTTCCTGGATCACGCACTACATGCATGGGGGTGTCACGGCCTTAGTCTCTGCCGGGGAGCTTCATTTTCCGGGCCTTCCTCTGCCGCCCGAGCCTAGGATCGCCCTGTCCCTGGCACTTCTCACCAAGCGCTGTTTCGATAACTTGAGACCCTCTGGTGTCAAGGTTTATGCGGGGACCCTCCTCCTGGTACCTGGCCTCAAGGAGGAGGACTTTGATTCCATTGCTGCTGCTGGGATCCGTCTGGTCAAGTTCATCTTCTATGACTACAGCCTTTTGCCAAACGGTGAGGCTGAACGGTATGTCCAGTGGGCCAAAAAGCGAGAGATCAAGGTCAAGATCCACTCCGGAGGTGTCTCGCGCTCGGGAGTCAGCCAGGTGGCAGGCGTTGAGATTATCGGGCGGATTTCTCCAGACATCGTGGGCCATATAACGGGAGGGCCAATTCCCATGCCCGAGGAAGAGATGAAACAGATCGTCGATAATACCGATCATTACCTGGAGATCTGCAGCTCGGGCAATGCGCGCCTAGTTCTTAGCTTAATCAGCGCGGTTAAACGCCGCGGTGCCTTTCACAGGGTCCTTGTGGGTACAGACACCCCTGGAGGGACCGGGATCATACCGCGTGGCATGCTTCGCCAGGTTGGCTTTTTGTCCTCGGTTGCGGGAATTCCCCCTCAAGAGGCCGTCGCCATGGCCACGGGTAATGTTGGACGAGCCCATGGACTTCCTATCGGCACCCTGGAAGAAGGAAAAGCCGCCGACATCGTGCTTCTTGATAAAATCCATGGCTCAGTGGCCAAGGATGCCCTGGATTCCTTTAGTAAGGGAGATTTGCCCGGGATCTCTGTGGTTATGATTGACGGGAAAATCACCGTTCCGGGAAGAAGTCAGCAGACGCCACCGCCAGAGCGACAAGCCAGAATAGGCGAAGGAGGAAGATAGATGAGCTCATTGAGTTTTGGGTATGGTTGGTTCCCGACCGAGCCTTTGCCAAAGATGATCCATCTGGCCAAGCTATCCGAAGAGCTGGGCTTTAGCCATCTATGGGTTGGTGATTCTCATCTTATCTGGCGCGAAGCTTTTGTTAATATGGCTGCTGCCGCCCTGAATACCTCTAGGGTCAAGATCGGAACAGGTGTCACCAACCCGCTGACGCGCCATCCCTCGGTGACTTCAAGCGCTTTTGCCACGTTGGAGGAGATGAGCCCGGGCCGCTTTATCGTGGGCATCGGTCTTGGAGACAGCTCCGTGGAGACGATGGGGATGAAGCCCGCCCGCCTGGCCTATTTTGAAAAGACCATTAAGGAGATGCGGGCCCTTCTTGCCGGGGAGGAGGTCGAGCTAGAGTCGGGGAAGATCCACCTGAATCATTCGTGTAAAGGGAAGATTCCCTTTTACATTGCTGCCAGTGGTCCAAAGATGCTGGAGCTTGCCGGCAGACTAGCCGACGGGGTTATCGTTCTTGTGGGCACAGATCCCGCTTATCTCCGCCAGGCCAGAGAAAAGATAGAAGTTGGGGCAAGGGTCTCGGGGCGGGAACTCAAGGATATTAACCTTGTCCTTTGGGTCCCCTGTGCGGTCTCGGAGAAGTTTCCTGCCAGAGAAGTGGTGAAGGCCCATGTGGCACGTGTGGTGGCACATCCATTGCCGTTTGTACTTGACAAAAGGGAACAAGAGGTCTTGAAAGATATCCGTAAAGCCTACAACTACTACCAGCATCTGGATCCG
>JACZXR010000583.1:0-759 GCA_022571535.1 Deltaproteobacteria bacterium
CCAGTAACAATAATGACCTTGTCCTTCAGGCGCATATTTTACCCCGTACCACAGAACGCCCCGTGCGTAAGCGCGGGGATGAATGTTCCGACCCCCCTGTAAGGGCAACGCCCCAAAGCCACGGACGTAAGTCCGTGGTACGGGGTTTACCTCCTTGAAATCTTTCTCGAGTTGGAATGATAGTCGGTACGGCAGGGATCAGAGGCCGCTCTGTTCACCACCTAAAGCTTACCCCGGTGCCATTTCAACTTTCTACCGTTACGCAAGTAATCGCCCTCGATCGCCGGCTTTGCCTCTTCTTCCAGCTCCTCATCCCAATCCCCTGTGGTCAAGCAACAGAGAGTTAAGGTTGATAATAGACCTATTTCATCTGTTGGATCGTTGTCAATATCTAGCGGTTGCAAGGATCTCGCTTGTGATACCTTATGAAATGGATGGGTGAAGGTTGGGTAGAATTTGACCTTAGTGCTTCGGATCGCACCTACGGTTACTTATTGGTGTCTGTAGTTTCCATGAGAAATGCTCCCTCAGCACTAAGTCCTGAAGAAACTATTTCGTGACCGAATTTATGAATCGAAGGACTTAGTAATAAACTACATGGATGGTCTTGACATGGGGTGAGGGCAGTTCCTATAATGCCCCCTGTTTTAAGGTGGGCATTTTAAATACGTTTGGAAGGAGGGTATCTAAATGACACACAGGAAGAGACTAGCTAGGATTTCAGGGTGCCTTGCTCTTGCCTTTTTTCTGACCCTGCTG
>JACZXR010000583.1:769-2252 GCA_022571535.1 Deltaproteobacteria bacterium
TTGGGATGGCACAGGTGATCATTTACTACGGCTGGGAGAATTACCAGTTTGAGGGCTTCCGTCACTTCAAGAAAGTGATACCTTCCTCCCTGAATCCCATCGAGTTGCTTGGGTATTATGGCCACCTTCGATCCGATGTTGTGAGTTTTAATCCGAGTCCAAGCGACCGTGGGAGACGGGTGGAGATGAGAAAAGCCAGCTTAGAAAATCAGGACTGAGTTATAAGTAATGAGATAGAGGAGTGTGAAACGTTTCATAAGAAGGAGGTGTTTCGATGAAGAAAAAGTTTAGCGCGATTTTAGGCATCGCTGTTGCAGCGGTCTTTTTTCTGACCCTGCTGGGTGGTGGGTCGTATTCGTTTCTGTTGGGGAAGGTGGCCATTGCTGAGGCTGGACCGAATGTGACCGTCTCGCCGGCACTGGTGAAGCCAAAGAAGGGGAAGATACTGATTGCCGGTTCGGGGTTCAAACCCAAGCAGGAGTTGGGTATACGAGTGATGATGGGCGGCGTGCTGTCGGACATCAGCTTTTTGGTGAAGCCGCGGCCGATCGTCAACGAGTATGGGGCGTTTGCCAGCACATGGAAGCTTCGGGGTCGGGAGTTCAAAAGGGGGCTTTTGAAGGCCGGGACGGTTTACACGATTACTATCGTGGATGAAGACGGTAATACGTTGGCCACGGCACCATTGGTCATTGATAAGAGCAAGAAGAAAAAGAAGAAAAAGAAATAACGAATCCTCAGAAAGACCATTCATTTGACTCGGTCTTGTTAATTGCCTTTGGCGGGCCGGAGAAACCTGAGGAAATACGTCCTTTCCTACGGATCGTCACCGCAGGTCGCAATATTCCTCCCGAGCGCATCGAGGAGGTAGCGCATCACTATGAAGTGATCGGTGCCGGTTCACCGCTGAATGCGTTGACCTTCCGCCAGGCAGACGGGTTGCGCCGGGTTTTAAGGCGTGACGGAATTCCGCATTCCGTATTCGTCGGGATGCGGAACTGGCGCCCCTTCCTGTATGAGACACTGGCAGAAATGAAGGATAGGGGCCACCGGCGCGCGCTGGGGATCATTCTTTCGGCGTTTCAGACCGAGGCCTCTTGGGAACGCTATATCGGGGATGTTGCCACCGCCTGCGAGAAGGTAGGAGGCGGCTCGCCTGAGGTTGTGTTTGCCCCGGTGTGGTCCGGACACCGGCAGTTCATTGACGCTATGACGGAGCGTGCGGACAGCGCCCTGACCAGGGTGGGCCCGGACCGGCGAAGGTTCACGCCGATAGTTTTCACTACCCACAGCGTGCCTATCGCTATGGCTAGTGAATCGCCTTATGTGATGCAATTCACGGGTGCTGCCCGGGCAGTAGCTGATCGGCTCGGGCACCCGCGCTGGTCGCTTGCCTATCAGAGTCGGAGCGGGTCGCCTCGTGAGCCATGGCTAGAGCCCGACATCTGCGGCGTTCTGCGTGGGCTGGCCAGGGATGGGGCGG
>JACZXR010000078.1 GCA_022571535.1 Deltaproteobacteria bacterium
AGGCGGAGGCGGAGAGGGAGAGACGGGCCAAAATCATTCACGCCGAAGGAGAGTTTCAGGCCTCGCAGAAGCTGGCGGATGCGGCCGAGGTCATCGGGAAACAGCCCATGGCCCTGCAACTCCGATTCCTTCAGAGTCTTGTGGAGGTGGCCTCGGAGAAGAACTCTACGATAATAGTCCCTATCCCGATTGACTTGCTGACTCCTTTCCTCAAAAAGACAGAAACTTCGGAGAGCTAGAAAGACATGTGTATCCAGTCCTGAGATTTTGGATAATACTCTGAATTGGCCGAGGTAACATCAAAAGAAAGGACAATAGCTCACGCGGTTACGCGCTGATTAAGGAGCTACGCGAGCTGTGAGAGATGAGCGGAGCCAGCATGTACGAAGTAGATAACCCCCTGTTTATAGGTATAAAAATCTCTCCGAAACTACAGAGTGAATTGGACAATTACCCTCCTGGAGCCGAGCACTTCTTCAAAGAGGACAAGCCGGAATCCCTCCAGATTGTAAGCCTGGGCTAGAAAATGCTCATTGGAAGGTTCTTACAGGAAGGCTTTCCCGTAAGCGACATCGATAATGTCAGCCGCAACGTCTGGTGCATCGTAAAACTAATTACACACGGCCACCGTGTAGCGGAGGATTCCGCCCGTATATAAGCCGATTGTAAAGTTCGCGATACATTGCCCGGGAGGTACCAGCCCTTGCTTCGGCAGAAGATCAGCTAGAGAAGATGGGTTGCCTTCACACTCAGCTTGTTTGTAGTCGACAAACAGCACGCCTTCCCTGCAGTGGCCGCGCTTAACTTGCAAGCAAAAGATCCTGGTGGCATTATCTAGAGGCGGATAAGGTTGTGGATAGAAGAGCTCAAACAAGCCGAAGATGAGATCCTCGGGATCCTAGACAAATGGCCCAAATGGAAGAAGGCCATAGCGTACCGCTATCTGTATAACCTGGAGATTCGGATCTCCAACGTGGACAGGATTATCCGAGAGGGGTTGAGGGAGAAGCGCGACTGGCAGAAATGATGCTAGGATAATTGGGTTTGGGACCTGGGGTGGCTGGCCCGAGCATGGCTAGATGGGAAGCTGTCTATTTTATCAGGTTGGGCAAATTCAGTTCTATCTCCTCCGGTTCTCGGTATTGTTCTAGCTAGGATTTGTAGCCAGTTGCTTTGCGGTTTTCGTAAAGCCGCACCGGCTTTTTGGTAAATTGCATTCCAAAAGGAGGGAATCCAATGGCGCGAGTTACAGTAGAAGACTGCCTTAAGAAAGTCCCTAACCAATTTGAGTTGTCTATACTCGGCGCAATGAGAGCTCACCAACTCCTCAAGGGCGCGAGGCCTCTGGTCAAGGCAGACAATCTAGAAATCGTTGTGGCTCTCAGAGAGATCGCAGCAGGAAAAGTGCAGAAGGCGAGTAATGAACCCAGGCCCCCCAACACAGTCCAATCCTCATCTTAGCGAAACAGTGAGTGAAGCTAAAGGGACGCAACGGTTGCCTTCAAGCCCAAAGATCCAATAACGGCTTGCTCATAGGGTTTTTCCAGGCCGACCCACTATTGGCCGTATGCTGTCAGCAACGCTCAAGGTCTTTCAGTGGGCTCTCGATTTCTTTCGCCCAGCGTTAAGGAAACTGCAAAGAATGCCTGAAGTGCGCTTTGGGTCTCCGAAGGATCTCAGCACGAAGCCTTTTTTAACCTGGTGGCACATTCCGGTTATGGTAAAGGTGAAGAGAGGGTGGAGGGGCCTAGTTGAGCCCGCTGACCTCGAACAATGTTATCTTTGAAGGACCCGTCCGAAGAGATGCGCTACCGCTTCTCTGGCAATCCGTGGAAGGGCCGAAAGAGTACGCAACAATATGGGTAGAGGAAGAACCAAAGACAGTTCCGGTTGTTGTCAGGAGTGAAAAGGACTGTCAGCTTCCCTTCCCGTTACCTGCCGGGTTCCTACAAAATGAGGTTGCGAGTTCAATCGATGGAAAGAACGTGGGATAGACAGACTTACATTCATTCCGTACCAAGGCCAGACATTAAAAATGACCAATTTCGATAGAGCGAGATTGGTGAAAGTGGAGAATCTATATGACAAACTTGCAGGGTTAGCACCTCGAGAAGAACGGGAGGGCTGCAGATAGGCCCCTCCCGAACTCACTACGTTACTTCTGCACCCCGAAAAGATAATGCGGTGGGGTTTGATATGAAGCTGATAATGGTTCTTGTTCTTGTGCTTCTCGTAATGCCGACAGGATCTTATGGTATGGACAGCAACAACCAATATGTGACCCGGGGAATTGGGGGCCACTCGTGTAGAGAATACAACCAAACAAGGCAAAATCCTTCTTCTAGGTTATCTTTCTGGAATTGGATGAGTGGTTATGTGACTGCTTACAACAGATTGACACCCGACACGTATGACATTATGAGTAATAGAGGTTTAGATAGCCTGAGGGGGATGGCTAGATAACTACTGTAAAGAGAATCCGCTCGAGAGCTTTGAAGATGCAGTTGGTGCTCTGATTTCTGAGCTTCATCCGAAACGGTTGAAAGAAAAGGCTCAGTAGGTCAACGCTCTACCTAAGGAGAGCCTCCAACAGGCCAAGATGGTGCTACAACGCCATGAATGGAATCCTGTACAGGACTCAATTGATGCGTCCTGGAGTGAAATAGGATCCTATTTCACATGGATTATGGGGTTCACCTTCTCTTTCGAGTTCCTGGTAGGCGCGCACCGGTGCGCCGTCCTTCACGACATCATGGATTGTGGTTACCCCTCGCTCGAGGCACTTTACTACGGCATTAGCGATGCCGCTCTTTAGCTGGGCGGAATCGTAGCGGGGCATAACTTTACGCAGGATGAGCTGGGCTCGTTCTTTAAGTTGCCCGGTCGGCTCCCTGGATGCCGGGTAATGCTGGATGGCTCCGCCCGCCGGATCGGGAGTGTCCGTATTAATTCCGGCCAGCTCCAGGGCCTGGGTGTTGCCAACAATAATGTGTGCGCCGAATGAAATGGAGACGGGATGGTCGGGAACGACACGATCCAGTTCTCTCTTATCGGGGAAGCGTTTGTCCTTCAGGCGAAAGTCCTGCATGAGGCTGCCATGGGCCACGATCCAGGTACCCTTGGGCAGATTCGAGGCCTGCTTGGCGAGTCGCTCCTGGATATCTGCGACCGTGTGAACGTCGCAATAAAAATCGCGGCAGTCCACAAGCTCCTTCTCCGCTGTTCCCTTGTCAGCAAGGTGGACGTGGGTGTCGGTGAGACCTGGTATGACATATCTTTTATTCAGGTCGATGGCCTTCGTGTCGGCTCCGCCGAGTTTTAAGACCTCTTTCGTTGACCCGGTGGCGACAATGCGCCCGCCTGAACATGCAATGGCTTCATGGATCGAACCATTGGGATCCAGGCTTCGAATCTTGCCGTTATAGAGGATGAGGGTGGGGTAGGGTCAATATGCTATCTTGGCCATGGCTTATGCCTCCCTCGTTGTGATCGATCCTCTCTTCTATACGGCTCACCCGCCCACAGTCAACGGCAAAGGATTAGGCCTTGCTTTTCCCATGGCTCCTGGGAGACTCGTGGCGCGTGGCTTAAATTTTTGCAGCAAACCAATGTTCATAGGGCTTGACAACTATCCTGCCGGTGCTATGTGTCGGTGGTTATGAAAGCGGCAGTCCTATATCAAGCCAACACCCCCCTCGTGATCGAGGAGGTCGATATCGAAAGCCCGAAGGCCGGCGAGGTGCAGCTGCGCATCACCGCCACGGGTATCTGCCATAGCGACTTGCACAACATCAAAGGGGAGTGGGAGCCGGCGTTTCCCGCCATCCTCGGCCATGAAGGAACCGGGATCGTCGAGGCGGTCGGCGATAGAGTCCAGAACGTCCAGATCGGAGACCGCGTTGTTCTCTCCTTCCGCCCGAACTGCGGGCGCTGTGCCAACTGCGTGCGCGGGGTGCCGGTTATCTGCGAGGGGCATAAGGGCTCGCGCAAGCTCATGCTGGATGGAACCTCCCGCGTCAGTGTCCGAGGACAACCGCTTTTTGTATCGACTCGACTTGGAACGTTTGCCGAGCGGGTCGTCTGCCCTGAGGAGCAGGCCATACCGGTCAGGCAAACCATTCCGCCGGAGGTGGCTGCTGTCATTGCGTGCTGCGTTACAACGGGAGTCTGTGCGGTAACCAATGCGGCGCAGGTGCAGCCCGGGGATCGGGTTGCCGTCATCGGTTGCGGCGGGGTCGGCCTTAACGTTATTCAGGGGGCAAGATTGGTGGGAGCAAGCCCGATCGTCGCTATCGACGTTGTAGAATCGAAGCTGGCCTATGCAAGAGAATTTGGTGCGACCCATGTGCTCAATGCGAGCCGTGTCAATGCAGTCCAGGAGGTGCGTGAGCTCTCTGGGGGAGGCGTGGATTATGCCTTTGAGGCCATCGGCCTGTCCGCTACTATTGAGCAAGCAGTTGACTGCCTCCGTCCCGGGGGAAAGGCGGTCGTAGTGGGAATGACGGCGATGGGTCAGAGGGCCAGTGTGGATGCCCACAAGCTGGTTTCGCAGCAGAAAACACTAATGGGCACCTCCTACGGCAACGCGCGCCAGAGGATCGATATCCCGCGCATGGCGGATCTCTATCTCTCCGGTAGGCTCGATCTGGACAGGCTGATTTCCCATCGTTACAGGCTTGAGGAGATCAACGAGGGTTTCGCCCGACTCGAGCGGGGCGAGGCTGCGCGCGGGGTGGTCGTCTTTTAATGATCCTTCGAGCATTGATTTAATGTAAACCCCGCCTCTTGAGGCGGGCACAAAGCCGATGGGGTTTCCCCCCGTTGAGTCGTGGTCCATTGCTCCACAGGGGGGGAGAAGCGGAAGCTCTCCCCTTTGGTCGAACACGGGGATTCAAACCCCGTGTTCGATATAACTTGATAGTTTATCCGGTCTGGTCAAATTTATTGCATGTGAAGGGAGTTCTATGCCTCTGATCAAGATAAAGGATCTGAATTTTTACTATGAGTTCCACGGGGAAGGGGAGCCCCTGGTGCTGATCAGTGGCACCGGTTTCTCGTGCGAGCACTGGAAGGTTTTTCAGGTGCCGGATTTGAGCAAGCATTTCCGCGTCCTCATTTGGGACCACCGCGGCACCGGCCGCAGCGATAAGCCAGAACTACCGTATTCCACACCCATGTTTGCGGAGGACTGCGCGAATCTGATGAAGGCCTTGAATATTGGTAAAACACACATCATGGGCCACTCCATGGGTGGCAGGGTGGCCCAGTGGGTTGCCATCGATCACCCAGGGTGCGTTGCCACCCTGATTCTCTCTGGATCCGGACCTGGGACTACCTACGACGGCCAATTCTACGAGCGTGGGGTCCCGTTCGATACGGTGGTGGAGATGATCGAAAAGGGATACGAGCAGTACCGGAAGGATCACGATGGCGGTGAGTTTATGTTTCCCCCTGAATTTGCCCGCAAAAACCCGGACGTGGTCAAGCGATTTCAAGAAGCCAACCTGGATTACCAGACGCCAATGAGACCCTATCTCCGGCACGTCATCGCTCGGCAAGAGCATGAGACCCGCCACCTGCTTCACAAGATCACCTGCCCCACCCTAGTGATTTGTGGTGCGGGTGACCGGTCGGAGGGCGGAACCGGTGATCACGTGCTTTCATCCGAGGCTTTGGCCAAGGGGATAGAGGGCTCGGAGTTCCTAACCGTGGAAGGTGGCAATCATGGCTATCTCCGGCAGATGCCGGAGAAGGCGAATGCGCTTTTTATTGACTTCCTTAAACGTCATCCGATCAAAAACGCTAGGTGCATTAGGTCTTGACATCTCCTCTCCCCGTGTTATGTGTAGGCCGTTTTCCGGCGGTATATAAAAAGGGAAGTTTTATATAAGAGAGATCAGAAAGGAGACTCTTATGGCACGTAAAAAATCGGGCATTAGCCGAAGGGAGTTTTTACGGCATGGTACAGCCGCAGGTTTAGGGCTTGCGATAAGTCCTTCCCTGGCAGGGATGGGCTGGGCAGCTACGAAGGACCGTGTCTCTGTGCTTCACGGCCTCGGACTGGATAGTCTCCATCCATATAACCATAGCAGTAGCGGACTTTATGGATTGTGGGAGAACGTCCTGGAGCCGCTCGCCTTTTACGATTTCGGTCGAAAAGAGTTCGTAGGGCGTCTTGCCGAATCCTGGGAGTTCCAGGGAAAAAAATGGGTTTTCCATCTGCGCAAAGGCATAAAATTTAGCGATGGGTCTCCCTTCACCTCTGAAGACGTGGCCTTTTCCATGAAGACGATGAAAACCGACAAGAAGAGCCTGCAGAGGTCCCCGTTTAAAAGAGTAACCGAGATTGAGACCCCGGATAAGTACACAGTGATTGTTCACACAAAGAAGCCCTCAGTGACGTTTATCCCTCGAAGTGTGCGCAATCGGTTCATCATGAGCAAGGCGGCCGCAGAGAAGCATGGGATGGACTTCGCCAAGAACGCCCCGGTAGGAACTGGGCCCTATACACTCGCCAGCTTTAGGAGAGATGGAGATACTGTCCTTCGCCGGAACGACAACTACTGGGGAGAAAGGCCCCAGATTAAAGAGTTAATCTGGAGAAAAGTGACCGAGGAGGCTGCCCGAGTAGCCGGATTGGTGGCCGGTCAAGCAGATGTTATCGATCACGTCCCGGTCCACGAGATCCCCCGCCTGGAGCGCCATCCCAGGGTGCGCATCGAGAAAGTCTCAGGACTCAGGATTTACTTTTTTGGTCTCAATCCGGCCTTCAAGCCGTGGGATAACAAACTGGTCCGCCAGGCCGCGAACTATTCGGTGGACGCGCACTCGATCGTGAAGAACATCTTTGACGGCAACGGGTTTGTGCTGGATGGCCCCGTAGGTCCCCACGTCATCGGTCACGACTCGAATCTGCACCGTTACCCGTATGATCCGAAAAAGGCCAAAGAGCTGCTGGCCAAAGCAGGCCATAAGAACGGAGTGGACGTAAAGCTCTATTTTAATCCCGCTCGCTATGCAAAGACCCTGGAAGTTGTCCAGGTTGTCAAGGACCAGATGCGTAAGGGCGGGTTCAGGGTCGAGTTGGTCCCTCAGGAATGGGTGGTGTACTGGGGTCGAAGCGGGATCAACGGAGGAAAGCTTCCCTTCTATTACATTGGCAGGGGTAATGTCCTTGATGCGGATATCTTCTGGGACCAGTATTTCCATAGCGGTGTGACCAAGCGTCTAAGCTACACTAACCCCGAGTTCGATGCGCTGATCGAGAAGGAGCAGGGCATGGGGAATCACCAGGAACGGGTCAAGGTGCTTCAGCAGGCGGGGGAAGTACTCATGGGGGATGTTCCCTTCGTTCCTTTGTACCACCTTGCCGACACCTATGGAGTGGCGAAGAACCTCATCTGGAAGCCTCGGCCGGATGAGAAGATTCATGCGTATGAAATGAAAATCCGGTCGTAGCATTCTTTGCCCACCAATTTTGCCCACGGGGAGGGATCGTCCTGGCTCGATGGATCATTCCCCGTGGGTACCACCGTTCGAGGCACCACCATCAAAGCTAAAGGGTTTCTGCTCAGGATCAGAGCAAGAGAAGAGGAGTTGAGCCATGAGCGAAATCAAATTTGTTGACGTCAAAGGGGTGCGGACTCGCTATATCGAGGCCGGCTCGGGCGAGCCACTGGTCCTCTATCACGGCGCGGATTTTCCCCGCAGCGCGACAAACGCGGAGGTGTGGGGGCTCAACATCGAGGGGCTGGCCAGATCTTTTCACGTCTTCGCCGTGGACAAGTTGAGTCATGGCTACACCGACAATCCGAAGGCCGATGAGAACTACACCTTTGGCGGCATGGTCCAGCACGGCTATGACTTTTTGCAAACGCTGGGTTTATGTCCGGCAAACCTGGTAGGCCATTCGCGCGGAGGCTACCTCGTCACTCGCATTGCCCTGGAACATCCCGAGGCGGTGAAGAACATCGTCATGATCGAGCCGACGCGGTTCAGGCGGACCGGCACCTCGGCGGCCTGGGCGGCGCGGCGCAGCGTGTCCTCGAGGTAGACCGACGTGATCTCGAGGCGCTGGTAGACGACCTCCGAGTTCAGCATCTCCATGGTGACGATGCCGGCGGCCATCGCCAGCGGGTTGCCGGAGAGCGTGCCGGCCTGGTAGACGGGCCCGAGCGGGGCGACCTGCTCCATGATCTCCCGCCGGCCGCCGTAGGCCGCGACGGGCAGTCCGCCACCGATGATCTTGCCGAGGCAGGTGAGGTCCGGCGTCACGTTGAGGAGCGTTTGCGCGGCGCCGTAGTGCAGACGGAATCCGGTAATCA
>JACZXR010000584.1 GCA_022571535.1 Deltaproteobacteria bacterium
TTTTGCGTAAGGGGGATGAGGTGCAGATACGCACACCGAATGCGGTTGCCGCCGTGCGTGGTTCGACTGTATTTGTCAAATATAATGCGGCATCAGCGCAGAGTAGTTTTACGGTTTTGACTGGAAGTGCGGTTGTGACTCCGCAGGGGCAGCCGTCCATCACGTTGATCCAAAACACTTCAGTGGAAGTGACGGGGGATGCAGCTGCGGGGGTACAGGCAGGACCGGTGGGGACGGTTACTCAAGCCGAGGCCAACGAGATCGTGGAGGGGTCGGAAGTAGGGACTGGTGGGGTTACAGAGGAAAGCGCGGAGGCTGGAGTCGTGGAGGCTACCCAGTTGGTGGAGGCCGTGGTGGCGGCGGTTGCGGAGCCGGTGGTGACAACAATTGCAGAGAGTCCTCCTGGGGAGGCAATAGACGAGACCCCCGTAGTGGACGTAACATCGGACGAACCCGCCCCTAGTACTGGAGGGGGGACAGTTTCCAAAGAAACAACAACAGCACGAGTGCTTCCCTTTACATTCGAGACGGATACCACTAGCAGTGAAACACCCTTTCTGCAGGCTAACAACGAAACGATCGATATAAGCGGTAGCCTGATTTCGGTCAATTCAGGAGTAACCGTCACACTTGACGGAATTCTGCTCGACGTTGACGCAAGCACCATCACTAACGGATTGGCCCTTTTAGAGATCACCAACGCAAGCCTGTCCGCTGGTGGGTCTCTCTTTACAGCCTTAAATAGCACCATAACGGTCGACACCTTGTTTGACATCAGTGATAAGAGCACCCTAACAAATACCGTTGGGCCCGTGATTAAAATCACCGGAGGGTCGGTCACAGCGGACTCACTAATCGATGTAGATGAAAGCGGGAACACAATTAATTTTACCGGCACGATACTTGATCTGAAGGACACTACCGTCACTTTAAGGGTCCTAGAAGATGACCCTCCCTCAACTACCGATTTAGACGATTTTAACCTTACCGTGGCTGCCAATGAGCCTTTGTTCCAGCTTGACAACAGCACCTTAAAATTAACGGGAACGACTAACGGCGAGGAACTAATATTTATTGAGGCAGTAGATTTTTCAGGAGGGACCTTCAAGGGAGTCGGTTTGATTGCCAAGAATAGCAGCACCATAAGCAACAAAGGCGGCGGGCTGCTCGATATAGAAGGCACCTCCTTGACCACCACCTCCACCGATGCTCTCGTGCAGATCACAGGTTCTACCGTGGAGACCTTTACGGACGCCATGTTTGAAGTTGAACCTCCACCCTCCGGATCAACCAGCGTGACCATGTCCGGCCCGCTCCTAAGCGCGAGCGCGAGCAGTACTCTAACAAGTGAACGTAACTTTTTCGAAATCCGCAATAGTTCATCGCTGACTAGCAACACGACAAGTGCCTTCATCGAGTTCGACAACGCCACTGTGAACGTGGGGACTACCAGCGCCGATACGCACTTTTACCAATCCTTGAGTTCCGCTACCGCCTCTTTTAAAGGACCTCTTTTAAGTGCCACTGATACCACCCTGAACGTCTCGAGCTTCTTTTTCGAGGTCGCTGGTGGGAGTCAGTTCACCAGCTCGGGTACCAGTTCCGTTTTCCAGCTAACCAACAGCCCCTTGGCGGCACGTAGTGGCGCGGGAATCCTTGATGATTTCCTTCTCCTCTCTGGCAGCGGTAGTAAGATTAACGTTGCCGGAACACTCTTAAGCGCCACGAACAGCAATCTGACGCTTAACGGCGACATCTTCAATATTGCTAGTGGTAGCCAGCTGACCACTACCTCTAGCGACCCTCTTGTCCTCCTTAGTGGCGGTACACACTCGATCGGGCTTGACTTATTCTTCGTGACTGGACTGAGTACCACCGACCAACCCATCAAGGGCTCTCAGGCTTCTTTTACCGTCGACTCCACTTTGGCCTCAAACCCTATCGGGGCTCTCTTTAAGGCTACCAATGCGGCTGATATAACTGTGGACCATGGGGTTGAACTTGACAAGGCACTGTTCGAGGCGACCCTCCCCGTCGTCGAATTGGTTGGTACCTCGAGCACGCAGACTAAAATCACTTCAAGCAATACCTTCGTGGATATTGGGGATGGGGGTGCTAGTAAACTTGTTCTTAAAGGTCCGGTCATTGCGCTGGACAATAGCCTTATCAAGGTCACCACTGGTCCTTTCCTGCTCCTTACGAACGGGAGCACTATGGATGTTAAAGGTAATTTGCT
>JACZXR010000585.1 GCA_022571535.1 Deltaproteobacteria bacterium
TAGTGACCCGGCTTTAGCTAAGATTTGAGGCTTATGCCAGAGAAGAGCAAAGCCCGCATGGTAGATGGAGAGAAGGAACGACCAAAACCCGACAAGTTTCCCGACTTTAGGTATCGGGCCGGAGCGGTCCTTACAATAACGGGGAACTAACAGAGGGGAAAAGCAAAATGCCAGCGTTCTACTTCAAGTTCCCCGTGCAGGGCTGGCAGGCGGGCCGCATCGACCTGATGCTCCTGGCTGGGGCCATATAGTTATTCCTCGCCGGGCCTTGGGAAGGCCGCCATCGACGAGGTGTGGCTCAAAAAAGGCGCATAATCTTTCTCGAGACAGGATAAACCTTCCGGGAGCCGGTCCTTAAACCGGCGACGTCCGGGCGTGCGTGGTCATCACCTGAAGACCGCCAAGGCCTTGGGCCTGACTACTCCCCCATCGCTCCTCTTCCAAGTGGACAAGGTAATCAAATAAGAACGGTCTATGTAGTCAGTGCATTGCTGCAAGACTCAATTAAAGCGTCGATCAATTGCGTCTCGGCGGTCCCATGTGGCGGAAAGCCAAACCCAGTACGGTCCTGGGCCCAAACTGATTGACATTTTTCGCCTATCGTTAATGGAATCCTACTAGCGGGAAAAGATGGGCCTCACGGATTCGCCGTCACGAAAGTTCTTCGAGCAGCGCCTTTGCCTCTTTCAAGTCGGCAGTTTCAAATCAATGGCGGCAGACTTGAGTAACTTGCAACCTCACCTAACTCAAAGCTGGGCAAGATCAATAGGTATCGAACATCCGCTGGATCTCGTCGGCGTTATTCGTTTTCGTGAGGGCCAAAGCCAAAAGGAGGCGGGCCTTCCAGGGCTGGAGATTGTCGCCTGCGACGAAGCCGCGCTTGGCCAGTCCGGGGCTTCGCACCACACGCCCTGAAGCCACGCGACTGCACAGACACATGATCACACCCTTCTCTTTGTAGACTCGGTCGAAGGCCTCATCCTCGGCAGGAGTGGGTCGTCCGGCCCCCGTCCCTGCGCTCACAATCCCTTTTGCTCCTACCGCTGCCGCCGCTTCAATCATATTGCCGTCAGCGCCCACGTAAGAGACGACTACATCGACGCGCGGGAGCGATTGCAAGTTCCTGACATCGAATTCCGTATTTTCCGTGTGTTTCTTTACGGTCTGGTGATAATAAACGACGCTTCCATCGGCGTCGGCGAATCCCAAGGGGCCGAGATCTCGACTCTGAAAAGCTTGCACCCGGTAGGTGTCGTTTTTGGTGACATCACGGCCGCTGTAAATCGTATCGTTCATGACGAGCATGGCTCCGCGACCTCTCGAATGAGGATCGGCGGCGACTTTGACTGCATTGACAAGATTAAGATAGCCGTCGGCGCTGATGGCCGAGGAGGGGCGCATGGCTCCGACAACAATGACGGGTTTATCCGTTTTGAGCGTCAGATTTAGAAAGTAAGCGGTTTCTTCAATGGTGTTGGTTCCGTGGGTGATGACGATACCGTCAGCTTTATTCTCATCGAAGATCGAATGTATTGTGCGCACCATGTCGAGCCAGTCTTTATCCACGAGAGCGTGACTAGGAAGACGGCGGAAGGGAACCTCCTTGACATGGGCTATCGTCTTTAATTCGGGAAGTTGTCCTAAGAGTTCGCCGGTACCCAGTCGTTTTCCCGCCTCAATGTACCATGCCAGATCCAACCGGTCCGTGCCGACGGAATCAATGGTGCCACCAGTAATAATCAGTGCCACTCGGGGAAGTTCGCTCATCTTGCTTTAATCCTTTCACCTATGATTCGTGCTGTGATTGGGGTCAAATCTTTCTTCTTTTTGATTCTCAGACTCTTCCACCTCTGCCGTGGGGATATCGGCGTAATTAAGTATCTGGTTCGGGCCTGGCGGTCCTATACACAAGGGTCGTAGAGGAGTAGCAAGCGGCGGTTCCACATCGCGCCGCCGTTATTGTTGGTCTTGATCGTCGTCCTCAGTCTATAATACTCATCTCTTTCATTAGTCTCTGAAAGCATCCCTCAGCGGCAACGGCCTTCAGCTTCTATCTGTCTATCTCCTTCTGCATATCGGCAATCTCAGCTTCCAGATGCCTTATTCTCAGGATCTCATCTTTCCAATGTAAGGCAGAGGTATCGTATCCGCGAAACATAATGTCTCTTTATCGCTGGGGGTGGTCAGTGTCAACATCGGTTTAACTAAGATAATCCCGATTTATCCGCCA
>JACZXR010000586.1 GCA_022571535.1 Deltaproteobacteria bacterium
GGATTGCACTTTTCTACTAGCCACTGCTTTGAAGAAAGCCGTTGCCGTAAAATAATGTTTCCTGGTACCCACATTCTGGATCTCAAGCTTGTACGGGGCGTCCTTTTTGAATCGCAGGGTGTCAGGACTGAAAGAATATTCCTCCATTTTCACTGTCACTGTGTTCATCTTAGACCAATCTGTGCCTTTGATAATTTGGACTGCATTTTCGACATAATCGGCCTCGGCGCTCCACGCTGGTTGTTCCGTAAAAGCGCTTACCCATGCAAAAGCAAATGCCACAACATGTAACAAAGAAAGATAATTAGCTCTCTTATGTTTCATGATGGTTTACCCCGAGGGCAGATGGTATAAGACCTAGAACAGATTGGCAAGTCGTGATAATGGTGACTGAGGCTTAGCGGTCACGTGGCAGCCGAGATCTGTTCCTTAGAACGTTCGTTGGTGACAGAAAGAACACCTGCGGGCGGTCCGTAGGATATGCTCTCCACATTTGTGGCAACTCGTGAGTCCACCGTGAGTGATTTTGGGCGATGACGCTGCCCATACAAAGGAAATTACCCAGCCGATTAAAGTCCAACCGAGAAGAAAATTGAGAAGGAAGATCGCGTCGGCATTTTGCTTCTTCCACGACTCCGCCACGATCGTTGGCAGAAAATAGAGCAATAGGCCAATCAGGATCAGGACTTCCATACCGTGAATCCGTCATTTCAGAATAGGGTTGTGTGTGGGGACATATCTACGTATCGGGATCCGGCCCCTTCGATCCCAAGACTCACAAGGCAATGGGGAAAGATATAGAGACCCAGACCAAGCAAACCATGAACAATATCAGAGCGATACTGAAGGCTGCATGGGCATCCATGAGTGATGTGGTCCAGATTACCATCTACCTGCGCAACATGAAAGACTTCGAGAGAATGGACAAGGCCTATAGGTGGTTCTTCCCTATCAATCCACTCGCCAGAACTACCGTTCAGGTAGGTCCCTACGGTAAGGAGAGGCTCGTAGGACTCAATTCAATAGCTCTTTAATTGAGTCCTGGGAGTCTGATACCGAGTAAACCCAAGCCCAGAGCGATTCCGGGGCCAAAACGAATTGACAACTTCGTCTAATCGCCATATACCTGTGCAGGACTCTATTAAAGCGGCGTTTAAAAGGGAAGTAACATGCAAGCGAGTACCTTGATAGGTCGAATCCGACGTGATCTTGAGAAGGTTAATGAGCAGCTCCTTCAGCACCCTTACGTTCAGTCAATCGAGCAAGGCAAAGTTCCGCGGGAAAAGCTCCGCCTCTTCGCGGGAGAGCAGTACGCCGTTATAAGCAGCGACCTGCGCAGCGTGGCCCATTTGGTTACTCGTTATGGTAGTTCGCCGAGCCGTGATTTTTTCCTCGGTATACTTCAGGGCGAGAAGGCTGCATTTGAAGCCTTGCAGGTATTTGCCCGTGCTCTGGGCTTGAGCGAGACCGATCTGTATCTCTATGAACCGCTGCCTGGGGCTCACGCCTATACAGCTTACATGGCTTGGCTGGCGCTCTACGGCTCTGAGGCGCAAGTTGCCGCTGGCTATCTGGTAAATTTCCCAGCCTGGGGTATGAACTGCGAACGCTTGAGCCGTAGTCTCAAAGACCGTTTCGAAATGAACGAGGAACATGTAAGGTTCTTCGATCTCTTTGCCACGCTCCCTCCAACTTTCGAGGCGCAGGCTTCGGCCATCATTCAGCACGGATTGGACCGCGGTGAAGAACCACGCTTGATAAGCCGTGCGGCCCGTCTGCTCCAGGCTTATGAGGTGATGTACTGGGACACCCTCTACAATGCGTCGGTCGCCAGCTAAAGTTTATCCTAGAGGTTCAAGCAAGCACTGCGAAGAATCTTCCCAATAAATAATGAAACAGCAAATAGAGGATCAACCGCCTTTAACTTAATCATTGATTGTATCCGCCGTTTCCGTGCCCAACGGCTCGTAGGACGCAACTCAATAGCTCTTTAATTGAGTCCTGGGGGTCTGATACCGAGCAAACCCAAGCCCAGAACGGCTCCGGGCCTATATAGAATTGACACTTTATCTCCTCTGAGGAAGTGCCGCTTAAATGACGCCTCATGAATTGCATCCTGGCGCTCTTACATGGCGAGTAAGCATACAGCGGCGTCGTAGAGACCCGCTGTGTTTGACAATGATTAAAAAAGGCAATAAATTCAGCCTATCCTCAGTATAAGGCCTCCT
>JACZXR010000587.1 GCA_022571535.1 Deltaproteobacteria bacterium
TGTGATGATGCGGACCGTGTCTCCTGTTTGAGCCAGCTGGCAGACTCGTTAGAAAACTATCATGTGACCTTACATGTGGTTTTGTTAATGGACGATCACTTTCATCTGGTGATTTATGCAACGAGATGCAGCTGTGAGAAGGCGGTTTCAGAAACTGGAAGAAGCGATCAATCACTCAAGAGTAAAGATTTGCCCCTCCCTTAGTAATCCCAGTGATTTTTGCCTGAAAACTCGTAATTTTTCGAGTTGAAGGATCAATACTTTAAATTATGCTGTGTGGAACCGAAACAGATCACCGGTACGGTAAAAAAGGAGGGGAACAAGCAGAAAGTCGAGAGCCAGCAATAAGAATTAAGAAAGAAAGCGGAGGGTAAATCATGATGAAACGGAAAGCAAACTCTTCGGCATTTTAGTTGTCACAGTAGTCGCTCTACGCGAAAAAGGAGATCCAAATGACCCGCCATACAGGTTCGTGTTTGTCAGGAGTTCTGTTGCTAGTGTTCGGATCCATGCAAGCATGTGCCCCGGCCGCTCTGAAGGAAGACTTGCCCTTGGCCGCAAGCTTCAGTGACGAGGGAGACTGTATTATCAAAAGGGAGAGTATGCCGAGGCCGAACGGCTCTATCGAAGATCGCTGGCAATCAGGGAAAAGGCACTGGGGCCGGACCACCCCGATGTGGCTACGAACCTTGACAACCTGGCAGAGCTCTACCAAGCGCAGGGCAAGTATGCCGAGGCCGAGCCGCTCCTCCAGCGGTCATTGGCAATTAGGAAGGGGGCGACGAAGCGGCTTGGTGCCAAACCACCTGACCGCCCAAGGATTCCAAGACCTTTTAGTCCTCTACCAGCTCCATAAGTATTCCCGCAGTACCGATGCTGCGGTAGACCAACTTTCAGACAAATCTTCTACTTGCTTTCTACCGCTGCCTGCGTATCCGCCTTTTTCTTCAGCTACGGTTGAGGAGCTGATCCGCAAGTAGCTTGCAAGCTAGAGTAAAGATGCCCTGTCTCCCAGGAAAAGAGTAAAATCGTCGGGATTCTTTACAGATTCGATCCTTCGGACAACCAACCTTAAGTTGCTGATTTTACAATGCTTTTTGCTAGATCTTATCCATTCGTCCTTCATGGACTGGAAAACTGTCGGGATTCTTTACAAATTGGCAATTAGCACTAGTGGGCAAGTTGTTGAAATATAACAATTTGTATGCTGGCATGTTTCCTGCAATTAACCTCAACTGATATAGGCACCCTCTAAAGGACATCACAGACATCTCTTGATTTTTCCGCCCAAACACGTCCTTGACAGGGGTTCCAGGACGTGCAATGGAAGGGCGAAAATTCCTTGCATCTAAGGCTAACTACTTCTACGGGTATCAATCATTGGAGCGTTTTCCCTAAGTTCGGAAAATTACAGTGAGAGGTATTTTATGAAAAGGTCCTGGCTTTGGATTGGTAGTCTCGTCTTATTTTTGCCCCTAATTTTTCCAGAGGTAACCTCAGCTCAACAAGCTGTTGGGGTCGTGACTGCTCTTAAGGGCAAGGCGCAGTTGACCCGGGCTGCATCTCAGACTTCGCTCCGCTTTAAAGACGATCTCATCCTACGTGATCTCATCGATACCCAAGAGAGGTCCCTGGCACGGGTCCTCTTTGGCGGCAAGAGCACCGTCACCGTGCGTGAGCTCTCGCGCCTTGAGGTGCGCGAGGAGCTACTTCCTGGCGGCGGTACACGCTCTATTCACGAGTTGTCCTCAGGGAGCATCCTGGTCAACGTGGCGCGCAGCCTTATGCGTCGTGGGGACGAGGTGCAGATCCGCACCCCGAACGCCATTGCCGCGGTGCGTGGCTCGACGATCTTTGCCGAGTATATTCCTGGATTAGCCCAGAGTATTTTCATTATTATTGCAGGGTCTGCCGAGATCACTCCTATACGTCAGGCCCCTATCGTCCGTACCACTCTCACAAAAACTATTATTACGGGCACTCAGGCCACGGGGGTTGACGTAGTAGTGGAAACTATTATTCAAGGGGAGGCCGACAAGATTTTGGAGGAGTCTGAGGTAGGGCCTACCCGTACAGAAGAAAGCGCGGAGGCCCAACTCCAGGAGGCTGCCCAATTGACGACAGCCTTGCTGGGTGAACCACCCGCCGCAGCGATAGAGATAGTGCCACTGGATCTGGGACCAGCAGTGGATCCCACATTCTTGACTGCGGGCGGCACAGGGGATGAT
>JACZXR010000588.1 GCA_022571535.1 Deltaproteobacteria bacterium
GCGGTTGCCAGATTTGGTCTCGCAGCAGAATCGCAAAGTTGATGCCTGATGTTCGCCACTTACTGTACAATCACGGATGCGTGCCGCTTTTTGAATAACCCAGTGGCAACGCGACATAACAACACAGGGCCTTTTAGAGGGCCTTTTAGGGGCCTTTTAGAGGGGCCTTTTAGGGTCAGCCCTTTCTTTAAGCTTTTACTCGTAATCGCTTTCACGACATAGTAGTTCCGGACCATGGCTAGACCGATTCGTATAGAATATGAACGTGCCGTATATCATGTAACCCTCCGTGGCAATAAACGGAGGCCGATTTTCTGGACAGACGCGGACCGTGAGCGATTCTTGAATACGCTGTCAGACAGTATTGAACGGTATGATATACGACTGTATTTATACTGTTTGATGCAAAATCATACTCATTTTGTTTTAGAGACACCACGTGGCAATCTTAGTCGTTTTATGCATCGCTTACAGACAGCTTATACGGTGTACTTTAATCGTCGCCATCAACGTAGTGGTCATTTGATGCAAGGACGTTATGGCGCGTCTCTCGTTGATGAGGATCGTTATATCCTCAAGCTGAGTCGGTATGTTCACTTGAATCCAGTTTTTATCCGTTCAAACAAATCGAAGCCAATTTCGGAACGTAAATCACTCTTGAGTTCCTATCCATGGAGCAGTTACCGGGGTTATGTTGGAAAATGTAAGCATGAGGATTTTGTTGATTATGACTCCGTGTTGGCCATGATGGATGGTTCTCGACGAACGGTAAAATCACAGTATCGTCGTTTTGTTGAGGCAGGTATCTCAGATATTGATGCAGCTATGATATATGCCAAGCAGCGATCACCATTATGTGTAGGTTCCGATGACAGCGTTGATCGTATTGAGAGTCTATATCACGAGTTAGTTGAGTCCCGTGAAAATCGTGAAGATATTTCCTTTCGTAGGACGTCATTTTCGCTGGATTCAGAGTTGATCTTGTCTGCGGTTTGTGAAGCATTTGAGGTTGATCGAGAGGCATTATATCAAAGGCGGCGAGATAGCATTCTTCGGCCAATGGCATCTAAACTCCTGTGTGAGTATGGTGGTTATACGCAACGAGAAGTAGGAGACATACTGAAGATTGGTAATGGTGCTTCAGTAAGCAAACAACTTCATAAGATTTCCAACTTGCTCACCACAGATCTAGAAGTGCAAAAACTACAAAATGTTATTGTGAGCCGATTAAAGCTTAAAGAAAGGGCTGACCCCTGAAAGCCTCGCCTGAAAGCCTCCTCACAGTGAGGTTGGCTTACGTTAATCCGGCCCTACATGTCCGGCATGAGTTTCCTTTGCGGGCTACGTACTTCCGTCAGGTCCTTCCCCATGTGGCAGGCTTTCCCTACCTCAGAGTACTATGCCTGATAAGACACCCCGAGGGCATATAGAACGTTGACCCTTTGTGAATCATTGTTCCCACCTGGTTCGTGGTGCTCTTGCAGGGGCGTAGGTTCCAGTCTAGTTCCGTTTCGGGGTTTCCCCTTCATTGCCTCACTACCTGTATACCTTACCCTTGCGAGTCCCACGGCAGGAGCCACTCGGGGCTTCCCGGGTTCTCTCGGCGATCTAGCATCGCCTGCGTATCTCTTCCTACATGCCACGGCCTGATGACTCCGGCGGACCTCCACCTCCTGGCCAAATCGGAGGCTTCGTTTTGCCTTCGGGGCCGTTAAAACCCTCGGCGTCCACGACAAACTCATTTCGAAGCTGTACCAGCACTTCAGGGTGCGCGATCACCCCTGCGGCCTACAGGATGCTCTGCCTACGCTTAGCCCATCTTGTTCGCTGCCTCTCGGCAACTCCGCCATGGACCCAAGGCTCGATACGGGTGGGTGGCTAGCCCTTACGGAGACGCCTTACGGCCTCTCTTCCCGACAGGGACTTTCACCCTGCAAGATACGCCAAGCTTTTCCCGGCGCGATAACGGTCCTCGTATCGTGCGACCCGTTCGCTCTAAACGGTACCGAAAGGTACAGGGGACGAGCGGCAAAGGTCAATGATCTTTGACAACTGTGTATCGATGTAGGTGCGAGGCTTCGGCCTCAATCCCTACCCTCTAGGTGGAAAGAGTGAAAGCATCTGCCTGCGGCGGGCGACTGGCCCTCAATCGTCGTGAGCGAGGCAGAGACGGAGGTAACGGCGAGCTGGACGCCGAATCCCTTCTAGCAGGTCAGTAGGGGCAG
>JACZXR010000079.1 GCA_022571535.1 Deltaproteobacteria bacterium
GATAATGGGGACCTTAATGAGGCTTTTCTTAGCCCGTTCAATCCCTTTACGAATGGCCTCCGGCACCTCTTTGGCCTTGCCCAAGCCAAACCCTACGTGCGACTTCCCGTCCCCTGCGACTATCAGGGCACTAAAGCTAAAGCGTCGGCCTCCCTTGACCACTTTCGCCACGCGGTTGATGTGAACAACTCTCTCCTTTATTTCCAGACCCTGTGGATTTATTCGTTCCATATGAAAGAAACTCTTAGCATTCAGCAGTTAGCCGTAGGCTTAATTCCCTCATCATATCCAAACTGATGGCTGACCGCTGATAGCTGAATACTATTTATTCTAGAAATCTAATCCGCCCTCGCGCGCTGCCTCTGCCAAGGCCTTGACACGACCATGAAAGAGAAATCCGTTACGATCAAAAACGACTCTGTCAATTCCCTTCCCCTTACAGACCTGCGCCAATAAGGTTCCCACCTCTTTTGCTGCCTCCATTCCTTTCGCCTTTTGTAGCTTTCCCCTCAACTCTTCGGAGAGGGTCGAGACCGCTGTCAAGGTCACCTCCTTCTCATCAGAAATAACCTGTACATAAATATGCTTGAGACTACGAAAGACACAAACGCGAGGCCGTCTATCTGTTCCCAAAACTTTTTTACGGACTCTCTTTTGTCTCTCTCTGCGCCCCAGGTTTCTTCGATTGCTCAGCATTAAGGTTCCTCACTCGACTTCGTGTACAATTAAGGATTAAGAAATCCAAGCTATCCTGAAGCCCCCACCGTCTTTCCAGCCTTACGGCGTATCACCTCTTCCCGATATTTTATCCCTTTCCCTTTATAAGGCTCCGGGGCCCTGAGACGGCGAATCATAGCTGCTGTCTGCCCTAGGAGCTGCTTGTCGGAACATTCAAGTGTAATCACTGTCTGCCCATCGACCGTAGCCGTTACTCCAGGCGGCACAGGAAATTCGACCGGGCGAGAAAAACCCAGTGCTAGATGGAGCACCGTCCCTTTAACCTCAACTCGGTAGCCTATGCCGTTAATCTCTAAAACACGCCTAAAGCTTTTACTCACCCCTTCCACCATATTGGCAATAAGTTTCCGCGTAAGCCCATGTAGCGCCTTAAGTCCGATTGTTTCCAGCTCGCGACCGACCTGGATTTCATTTCCCTCCAACTTGACCCAAATTTTTGCTGGGATCGCTGCCGTCAGTTTACCCTTTGGTCCCTCTACATGGACCGCCTTATCTTCTAACGTGACCTTGACCCCTGCGGGAATTGACACCGGTTGCTTTCCAATACGAGACACAATAACCCTCAACTGTATCCTACCACACGGAGCACAGCAACTCGCCTCCAACCTTGGCCTTCTTTGCCTTTCGATCCACTAGAATTCCCTTGGGGGTTGAAAGGATATTGATACCCAGACCTCTTCGCACAGCCGGGATCTCCTGACTTCCCACATAGACCCTGCGGCCGGGTCGGCTGACTCGCTTGAGGCCCGTTATAACAGGGGTATTGTCTCTATCAAATTTTAGCTGGACAAGGAGTATCTCACCTACCCTGTCCTTTAGCTGGACCTTCTTGATCCCCCCCAAATAGCCCTCATCCTCCAACAAAAAAGCAATGCTCTCCTTGATGCGGGACCAAGGAATCTCCACCTCCTGGTGGCGGGCGTGGCACGCGTTGCGAATTCGAGTCAGCATGTCTGCAATTGGATCTGTCATTCCCATATTAACTCCCGAACACTTACCAGCTCGCCTTGATCAAGCCCGGTATCTCTCCCCTTCGAGCAAACTGTCTCAGACATATGCGACACATGCGAAATCGCCGATAAAAAGCCCGTGGGCGGCCACAGAGAGGACAGCGGTTATACTGCCTCACCTTGAACTTCTGGGGTCTCTGCGCTTTGACTCGAAGACACTTCTTGGCCACTCTCTATCCCCCGCAACTCTAACTGGCAAATGGCATGCCCATAAACCTGAGCAATGCCTTTCCCTCTCGGTCTGTACTGGCTCCGGTCACAATCGAGACCGTCAGTCCATGGACCTTCTCCACCGCATCGACCTTGATTTCCGGGAAAAAGATCTGTTCTGTGATCCCTAGCGAATAATTGCCGTGACCATCAAATGAACGTTCTGAGAGTCCCCTGAAGTCTCTGACCTGAGGCAAAGTGACATGGATCAATCGGTCCAAAAACTCATACATTCGCTCTCTCCTCAATGTCACCATGCAGCCAATAGGAGCCCCTATCCGCAACTTGAAGTTGGAAATGTCCTTTTTGGCTCGGGTGATCACAGGTCTCTGCCCCCCAATGGCTGCCAGCTCAGCCACGGCCGCATCCAGGACCTTTATGTTTTGGGTGGCCTCACCGATACCGACGTTTAAGGTAATCTTCTCCAACCGGGGAACCTGAAGCCGATTTTTATACCCAAACTCCTTCATCATAGCTGGGATAATCTCTTCGTAGTACCTATTCTTTAAACGCGCCATCCAAATTCCTACCTGGACAAGATAAAATCAGCTGTCGTCATTTCCATGCGATGCTGAGTTGGGGTCAAGTCAAATGATCGCCGCAACGGCGACAGACACGAACTTTTTCCCCGTCCTCAAGAATCTTTCTCCCGACCCGAACCGGGGCATTACACTTGTCACACATCAGCATAAGATTAGAGATATGGATGGAGGCCTCTTTTTCCAATATGCCCCCCGGAAGCTGCGGGCCCCGCGCCCGGGTGTGCCGCTTCACCATGTTAACCCGCTCGATAATGGCTCGGCTTTTCTTTGGGATGACCCTCAGCACTTTGCCTGTTTTTCCTCGTTCCTTACCGGCGATAACCATAACGCTGTCATTCTTACGAACATGCAGAGCCATATCAAAGCACCTCTGGGGCTAGAGAAATAATCTTCATAAACTTTTTCGCCCTGAGCTCACGGGCAACGGGTCCAAAGATACGAGTACCCACAGGTTCTCGTTGGTCGTCGATAAGCACCGCTGAGTTGTGATCAAACCGAATATAAGTTCCATCCGGGCGGCCCACCTCCTTTGCCGTTCGTACCACCACAGCTTTCATCACAGACCCTTTCTTTACCTTAGAGTTGGGGATTGCCTCCTTAATGGAAACCACAATGATATCCCCAATAGAGGCGTACCTGCGCTTGCTCCCTCCAAGCACTTTAATGCACCGAACCTTTCTTGCGCCCGAGTTGTCTGCAACATTCAATACTGTGCTCACCTGAACCATTAACCCACCTCATCACGAAAAACTTAAAGGACGGGGGAGGAATGTGAAGCAGCAGATCCTTCTTTATCAGTCGCAACAGCACGCACCAAAGTTCGACGAACCCGCCAGTGCTTCTCACGGCTAATGGGTCGGCATTCCACAATCAGCACCCGATCCCCTACACGACATTCATCCTTTTCATCATGCGCCTTAACCTTAGACCAGCGCTTGAGAAATTTCTTATACTTCGGATGCATGATCCTTCTCTCTATGGAGACCACAACGGTCTTCTTCATCCGATCGCTTGTTACCACCCCTTCACGTTCCTTCTTTCCCCCCCTCTGATTCATCCCACCGTTTCTCCTGCTCCTCGTATTTGTCTTTCTCTCAAGATGGTTTCCAGACGTGCAAAATCCCGCCTGGTTTGTCTTAACTTCATGGAACTCTCTAATTGGCCCGTTGCCCTTCTGAGGCGCAAATGAAAGATTTCCTCTTTTAGCTCTCGCCGTTTTTGGGCCAGTTCATCACTGTTCATTTCTCGAAACTGCTTCGCCTCCACAAATCACCTCCCCCGCTGCACAAAACTGGTGGAAACCGATATCTTGTGAGAGGCCAAGCGGAAGGCCTCTCGTGCGTCAACTCCCTCGACCCCTTCCATCTCAAAGAGGATCCTCCCAGGTTTGACCACCGCTACCCAACTCTCCGGGGCACCTTTCCCTTTTCCCATACGGGTTTCAGCCGGCTTTTTCGTTACCGGCTTATCTGGAAAAATACGGATCCAAACCTTTCCCCCACGTTTGAGCGAACGAGTGAGGGCGATCCGAGCCGCCTCGATCTCTCGGGCAGTGAGGTAACCTCGTCCTAGGGCCTTTAATCCATAATCCCCGAAGGCCAAGGTGGCCCCCCTAAAGGCCGTCCCCTTTCTTCTGCCCTTCTGTAGCTTGCGATACTTTACCTTTTTCGGCTCCAGCATATTTTAAATCCAACCAGTCAGCGTTCAGCTTTAGCCTCTTGACTGATAGCTGACGACTGACTGCTATATTTTTATAACCCCAATGCCGCCTTTTGCTGTTCCTCCTCCTTGGTCAGCACCTCACCCCTAAAGATCCAAACCTTCACCCCAATCAATCCGTAGGTGGTGTGAGCCTCAGCCGACCCATAGTTAACATCAGCCCTCAAGGTATGCAGTGGGACCCGTCCATCGCGATACCACTCGGTCCGGGCAATTTCGTTTCCTCCCAATCTTCCGCCACATTGAACCCTAATACCCTGCGCCCCCATCCGCATAGCACGGGAGACACTCTCTTTCATGGCTCGACGGAAGGCTACACGGCGCTCTAATTGCAAAGCCACGTTCTCAGCCACCAGTTGTGCATCCAAGTCCGGACGGCGCACCTCATGAATATTAATGTAGATTTCCCCAGCCGTCAGTCGAGAGAGCTCTTCTTTCAGTTTCTCGATCTCCGCACCCTTTTTCCCAATAACTATCCCGGGACGAGCCGTATGAATATTAATCTTTGCTTTGTTAGAAGCCCTTTCGATCTCGATCTTCGAAATCCCGGCGTGATAAACTCTACTCTTTATAAACTTTTTAATCTTAATATCCTCATGGAGCAGATTCGTATAGTCGTGATCTGCATACCACTTGGAGTCCCACGACTCGGTCACGCCCATACGAAAGATCTTAGGATGCACTTTATGACCCATGGCACCTATTCCCTTTCATCGATCACAACAGTGATGTGGCTCAGACGCTTTCGAACACGCGTAGCCTTGCCCATAGCTCGAGGCATAAAGCGTTTCCACATACCTCCTTCATCCACCAAGGCCCGCTTTACATAAAGACGATCCACATCCACGCTCTGCGTGTTCTCAGCGTTGGCAATAGCTGACTTTAGAACCTTGGCCACAATCGCTGCCGATCGCTTAGGGGTAAACTTAAGGATGTCGAGAGCCTTCTCAACCTCCTTCCCCCGAATCTGGTCAACCACCAATCTCACCCTACGGGGGGAAACCCGAATGAATCTTAGGATAGCACGCGCCTCCATAATACTTAGCCGGATTTAGATGGTCCGGCCGCCGAAACGGTCTCCTTGGCTTGACCCTTACGATCCCCGGCATGACCATAAAAAGTACGGGTCGGAGAAAACTCCCCGAGCTTATGCCCTACCATATTCTCTGTGATATACACCGGTATAAATTTCCTGCCATTATGAACAGCAATCGTTTGGCCAATCATTTCTGGTATAATGGTAGAACGGCGGGACCAAGTTTTCAGAACCCGTTTGTCCTTGGAATTACTCAAGGCCTCAATTTTTCGCCTCAGGTGATCATCCACAAATGGTCCTTTTTTGACTGAGCGTGCCATAGGACTCAGGCCTTTCTTCGCCTTACAATGTACTTGTCTGATAGCTGACTTTTTCTTGTCCTGTATCCTTTGGTAGGCTTCCCCCAGGGAGTCTGGGGGTGATTCCCCTTAGAGCGGCCCTCTCCCCCCCCGTGAGGGTGATCCACTGGATTTTTTGCCATTCCCCTAGTCACAGGTCTCTTCCCAAGCCATCGCATCCTCCCTGCCTTCCCAAAGGTGATATTTTCGTGCTCGGCATTACCCACCTGCCCCACAGTGGCCCGGCACTCCGCAAACACCTTTCGCAGCTCTCCGGACGGGAGCTTGAGAAGCGCATAGCCCCCTTCTTTGGCCATCAACTGAGCTCCTGCCCCCGCGCTTCGAACCAACTGACCACCCTTACCAACTTTGAGTTCGATATTGTGTACCATGGTACCGGCAGGGATCAATTTTAGAGGCAGCGAATTCCCTGTTTTGATATCCACATCGCCATATCCGGAAATCACAGTATCTCCCCCCCGAAGGCGGTCGGGAGCCAAGATGTAGCGCCGTTCTCCATCGGCATAACACAGAAGGGCAATGCGGGAGGAACGGTTGGGATCATACTCAATGGCCTCGACTCGGGCAGGGACATCATATTTTGTCCGCTTAAAATCAATCACCCGATAAAGACGCCTGTGGCCCCCACCCCGATGGTCACTGGTGATCCGTCCATTATTATTTCGCCCACCGCTATGTTTCAGAGGCCGAAGCAAGCTCTTTTCCGGCTTGGATTTCGTAATTTCCTCAAAGGAAAAACCAGAAGAGAAACGTCTTCCGGGAGAAGTGGGTTTATAGTTCTTAATGGCCATCTCTAAATACCTCCCGCCTTCGGCGCATTGCAAAATGAAAATTACAAAATGGCGAAGTCAAGGGGTCCGTCTCGTTTTTCACTATTCATTTTTAAATTTGCACTCTGCAATTTGCCTTGAGCCAAGATAACTGACGTTTTTTAAGCTGCACCATAAAAATCAATCTTATCCCCTTCTTTCAGGGTAACGTAGGCCTTTTTCCATTGCGGAAGGCGACCCATTGTCTTCCCCACGCGCCGAAACTTCCCCAGATATCGAATCGTTCTCACCTTGACCACTCTAACTTTAAAAAGCACCTCCACGGCCTTCTTGACCTCAATCTTGTTGGCTTCAGGCCGAACCTTGAACAGGACCTGATTGGATTTCTCCCCGACCAGAGAACCCTTCTCAGTAATCAGTGGCACTTTGATAATATCTTCAGGGTCCTTCATGCCACCAGTCTCTCCTCGATAACACCGAGCGCCTGCTCCGTCAAAACCAGATGCTCGTATCTCAGGATGTCATAGACATTAAGCCCCTCGGCACGAAGAACCTTAACGGTGCCAAGGTTCCGTGCCGAGCGCTCAACTTTTTCGTCGGACTCGTGAATCACAATGAGAGCGCTTTTCACTCCTAGGTTCTCCAGCACTTCCCGCATGAGTTTGGTTTTGGTCTCGGCCAGCTCCAACTTGTCGATAACTATGATCTTTTCATCTTGGCGCCTGAGACTCAAAGCAGAGAGTAAGGCTGCCCTGCGAGCCTTCTTGGGCGGACGATAGGAGTAATCCCTCGGCTGAGGGCCAAAAGTGGTTCCACCGCCAGTCCAAAGAGGTGATCGGATACTCCCCACACGAGCCCGTCCGGTCCCTTTCTGGCGCCAGGGTTTTCTCCCGCTTCCTCGTACCAGCCCCCTCGTCTTGGTTGACGCTGTCCCTGATCGACGATTGTTGAGTTGCATGATCACCGTCTGATGCAGGAGGTGAGGGCGAATGGGAACTCCAAAAATGCTCTCTGGAAGCTGGGGATGGATCACGTGGACTTCCATCTCTAATTCCCCTTGACCGCCTGTCGGATTAACAGAATCCCTCTGTTAGATCCTGGGACCGCCCCTTTGACCAAAAGGAGGTTAGACTCCTCTCGGACGGCAATCACCTCTAAATTCTGAACTGAAACCCTCTCATTGCCCAAATGGCCTGCCATCTTCTTCCCCTTAAAGACCCGGCCGGGGTAGGATCGGTTACCAATCGAGCCTCCATGGCGAAAAGCCTCATGAGTTCCATGGCCGGCTGGAAATCCCGCAAATCTCCAACGTTTAATAACCCCGGCAAACCCCTTTCCCTTCGAGGTTCCGGTGACATCGATACGGTCCCCTTTCTTGAAGAGATCGGATAATTTTATCTCCTGTCCAACCTCATATTTGGACACTTCTCCCATACGAAACTCACGCAAGATCTCAAAGGGCTCCTTCCTTGCTTTACGCATATGGCCCTGCTGCGGCTTATTCACTCTTCGGATTTTCCTGTGCCCAAAGCCAAGCTGCAATGCGTTATACCCATCCTGGCGCATATCCTTCTTCTGCACCACGACACACGGACCGGTCTCGATCACCGTAACAGGAACCACACTGCCATCAGCACCAAAAACCTGTGTCATCCTAATTTTTCTACCAATAAGCCCCGCCATAAAATCCCATTCCTGGCCCCACCCTGGTCCAATACCCTTTCATCCCTTGCCGATAGCTACTGCAATTTGATTTCTACATTCACACCGGCAGCCAAGTCCAGTTTTCCCAGGGCATCGATAGTCTGTTGGGTAGGGTCCAATATATCCAGAAGCCTTTTATGGGTTCGAATCTCAAACTTCTCTCGAGATTTTTTTTCCACATGGGGAGAACGGTT
>JACZXR010000589.1 GCA_022571535.1 Deltaproteobacteria bacterium
CCTGATGTGCATGTGTGAGGATTTTTGGTACTGATTAATTTCGGATCAGGGTTAACCCTACGGTTATCGCCTACCATGCAGAGAAGGTCGGTGGGGGGAGCTTGGACTGAGCCGCACAAATTATGAATTTCTGGCAAAAGATTGATAAACCCATCGTAGGTCTATCACCCATGGATGGGGTCACCGATGCCGCCTTTCGATATATCGCGGCTAAGCACGGCGGTCCTGATGTTACGTTTACTGAGTTTGTGAACGTCGAGTCCGCATTCTTCGTTCCAGACGTGCTAGTCAAAGATCTAACCTATACTGACAGCGAACGGCCGGTTGTTGCACAGATCTATGGCTGTACACCGGAGATGTTCTACAAGTTCGCACACGTTGTCTGTGAGCTCGGGTTCGATGGCTTGGATATTAATATGGGTTGCCCTGCGAGAAAGGTTGCTGCCAGGGGCAGTGGGGCCGCTCTGATCCTCACCCCGGGATTGGCTCAGTCCATTATCCGAGCTGCGCGCCAAGGCATCCAACACTGGTTCGAGGGACAAACTCTGTGCGACCTTAAGATTCCTCCAGAGTTGATCCAAAAATTCAGGATTTCGAATCGACTGAGGGCCGGACTGGAGATTCCTCCTCGTCGACGTCTCATCCCAGTGTCGGTCAAGACTCGACTGGGGTATGACCAGATCATCGTGGAGGAGTGGATTCAAACTCTACTGGAGGAAAAACCATCGGTCATTTCACTCCATGGCCGAACACTCAAACAAATGTACAAGGGTAACGCTGATTGGGAGGCCATAGCTCGAGCAGTTGAGTTGGCGAAGAATTCAGAAACTTTGATTCTTGGCAACGGGGACCTACAAAACATGAGCGATGTCTACCGGCGTGTGCGTGAAACCGGCGTGGATGGGGTTCTTCTAGGGCGCTCTGCACAGGGTAATCCGTGGATCTTTAGAGACAAGGACCAGGTCAAGCAGGCCCTGCGTTCAAATGCTGCCGCGTCTATTCCTCACGCACCTATTAGCCTAGAGGAACGGTTTAGGGTAATGATAGAGCACAGCATACGTTTCGAGAAACACCGGGGCATCCCGTGTTTCGTGGGCATGCGAAAACATTTGGCTTGGTATTGTAAGGCTTTATACAGGGCATCGGAGTTACGATCTCAGATGGTTCGAGTGAACAACGCACGAGAGGCGGTAAAGTGTCTGAGGAACTACGCGGCGTTGGTCGCTTCAGCGTTTGATATAAACGAATCACGCGTCGCCGGAATAAACGAAACAACCTTGCAACCCCGACCTTCAGCCCTGGCCCTTTAGTTTCATGAGACTGATCCTCGCCTCCACGTCTCCCCGCCGACGTGAGATACTGGCACTTCTCGGCCTGCCGTTCGAAGTGATTCCTCCAAGTTATGATGAACTCGCATTGCCCAATCGCCCCGTTGAAGACGAGGTTCTAGCCTTTGCCCTTGGAAAAGCCGAATCGGTCGCCAGGGACAATCCGGAGAGCATTGTAATCGGGAGCGACACGATGATTCTGTTAAACACGAAAAAGATTGGTAAACCTGGCGGAATAGCCGACGCGAAACAAATCCTTAGCGCTCTTTCAGGTAAAACTCATCGGATTCTCACAAGCGTCGCAATCTTCGATGGTTTGGGTGGGTCGGGACTCAGGATCGTAAATGACGTTTCCGTATTGATGCGTGACTATTCGGATAAAGAGATTGAACACTATCTTTCTTGCAGCGAATCCCTCGATAAGGCGGGTGCATACTCGATCCAGGGTGAAGGTCGCGCTCTGATCGAATCCATCCACGGTGATTACCTTACTGCAGTGGGTTTGCCTCTAAAGCCGATCGCCGACTATTTGAGAAGCCGAGGCATATCCTTTCCGCTAAACGTCGAGAAACTCTACTCTGATAAATCTTTCCTAAATTGGAGGAGTTTCTAAGATAAACAGGGTCAGACTCCAATCACTCCACATTTAACCCCGATCCGAAATTAATCAGTCAAGGAAATCTTCCCTGATGAGCATCAGACCGCGACAAATACCTGTTTCAAGCATGAATCAGTAACTCACCTTTAGTGTAGTTGCAGACCGACGATCAAAATGCCGGTAACTGGTGTCCTAAGCCGCTCAACACCGGAAATGCCTCGATTATATTTTCGGATCGGGGTCAACTAATGAGTTCTTGGCTCTAGTCAGGAGAACATCCCCTGGCAAGTGTGAAA
>JACZXR010000590.1 GCA_022571535.1 Deltaproteobacteria bacterium
AAAGATCGTCGTCGGTATTGATGCTAGAGGGGGACGAGTAGCGATTAGAGGGTGGCAAAAAGAGACCTCTATGGATGCCGTAGACCTCGCCAGGCGTTGTGAAAGAGACGGGGCCTCACGAATCATCTATACCGACATCAGTCGCGATGGCACAGCTTTGGGACTTAATTTCGACGAGACCTCACGGCTCGCCCACGCGCTAAAGATCCCTGTTATTGCCTCCGGGGGCGTTGCCTCTCTGGAGGACATACGGCGATTGCAGGACCTCGAAAAGGATGGAGTTGAGGGAGTCATCATAGGCCGCGCCCTTTATAGCGAAGCCTTCTCTCTCCGAGAAGCAATCGCCGTTACGAGGAAAAAAATTGTTGGCTAAGCGCATCATTCCCTGCCTCGACGTGAAAGCGGGACGCGTGGTCAAGGGAGTTAAGTTTGTCGGATTACGAGACGCAGGCGACCCGGTAGAAACCGCCCGGTTCTACGATAAGGAAGGAGCCGACGAACTCTGTTTCTTAGATATCACCGCTTCCTACGAGAACCGGGACATCATCCTGGATGTAGTAGCGCGCACAGCCGAGCAGGTCTTCATGCCCCTTACGGTAGGGGGCGGGATTAATCAACCGGATGACATCCGAAGGTTGCTCAGGGCCGGGGCTGACAAGGTTTCGATCAACACAGGGGCTGTGGCGCGGCCAGAATTCGTCAGGGAGGCGGCGGAGATCTTTGGGTGCCAATGTATTGTCGTGGCTATCGACGCCAGGCGGTCCGGGGACCGATGGGAGGTATTTACTCACGGAGGAAGAAAGGCGACCGGGATCGATGCCTGCGCGTGGGCTAAAAAAATGGAGGACTACGGCGCCGGTGAGCTTCTTCTCACCAGCATGGACCGGGATGGAACCAAGAATGGCTATGATTTGGAATTGACCCGGGCGATTGTAGACCGTGTGACCATCCCCGTCATTGCCTCAGGAGGGGTGGGAAATCCCGAACATATCTACGAGGGATTTGCGATCGGCAAGGCCAGCGCTGCCCTGGCTGCTTCTATCTTTCATTATCGCGAGTACACCATCCGGCAGTGCAAGACCTATCTGACAGAGCGGGGAATTCCCGTGAGATTGATCGGCTAGCGGATAGAAAGTTGGACTCGGATCTGTCTTTGCTAGAAACATTTGTTCCGACTAGGTGCTCTGATGTTACCCTGCGAATGCCTCAGGCTTCCTGGCTCTCCAGATATCTCTCTGCATCCATGGCCGCCATGCAGCCGGTGCCGGCAGCCGTGACCGCCTGGCGGTAGACGTGATCCTGGACATCGCCGCAGGCAAAGACACCGGGAATGTTCGTTGCCGTTTCATGGTGCGTGATGATGTATCCTTGCTCATCAAGTTCCAACTGTCCCGCGAAAAGCTTCGTGTTAGGATCGTGCCCGATGGCGATAAAGACCCCGTCACACTTGAATTCCTGGGCTTCTCCAGTCTTTACATTCTTCAGTCTCACCCCTTGGACCCCGCCGTTTTTCGGGTCTCCGTAGATCTCTTCAACCACGCTATCCCAGACGAAGGAAATTTTGGGGTTCTTTATGGCCCGCTCCTGCATAACCTTTGACGCTCGGAGACTGTCCCTGCGGTGAATCACCGAGGCCTTCGTGACATATTTGGTAAGGAAAAGGGATTCTTCCATGGCCGTGTCTCCGCCTCCGACAACGACCACCTCTTTTTCCTTGAAAAAGAAACCGTCGCAGGTCGCGCAGGCCGACAACCCGTATCCCATCAGTCTCTTTTCCGAATCTAAGCCCAAGAGCCTGGCCGATGCACCTGTTGCGATAATAAGAGCATCAGCAGTGTAGGACTCCTTTCCTACCTCAACCAGAAAGGGCCTCTTGTTGAGATTCACGGCCGTCACGTCCCCAAAGACTGTTCGGGTCCCAAAACGCTCCGCCTGCTTCTTGAATTCCTCCATCAGCTCGGGCCCGAGGATGCCTTTTGGGAAACCTGGATAGTTTTCAACGTCGGTGGTGATAGTTAGCTGACCGCCGGGCTGGGAGCCTTCAAGGACCAGCGGCTCCAGATTGGCGCGAGCCGCATAGAGCGCGGCCGTAAAACCCGCAGGACCGGACCCTAAAATGACCACACGATAGTGGCTTTTTTTCTCCATGGCTGCTATGTAGCATAAAAATGTGACATCAGTAAGGAACGGAAAGGGACCGCAAACAAAAAGGAGGCGATCA
>JACZXR010000591.1 GCA_022571535.1 Deltaproteobacteria bacterium
CGCGGCTGAGCGGCAGACCGTTAGCTCAGTCATAGAGAAGACAATCTTGTCAGCCGCTTTCGCCCACTTGGACGGTTAACGCCCATCTCGTCCTCTTGCCGCTGAGCGAAAATCACTAGTCCGGTATGCCGACAACACGTCCACTGAAGCGGAAACTTCAACACCTCAAAACTCCCCTTAGTTTTCCGAGTCACCATTTCATGAAAGGTCGGGCTAGTGAGTTTGCGCGCCTTCGGGCATATGCATTTGCCACCAGGAGGAGGCACGTTGCTCAGTCCACGGCTGCTCGACCTGGCAGGCAGTCAGCAGCTGAGTGATCTCCGCCATGCTCTGTGGCCGTTTGTCCGGATCTTTTTCCAAAGATGACATAACCACTCGCTCAAGAGATTCAGGGATCCTGAGCTCCGACCTTTTGGATACAGCTACAGGTGGAGTCTTCGCATGGTTGACAATCACTTCTATGGGAGTCTTCCCCTCGAAGACCGGAAGCCCCGTCAACATCCAATAAGCGACACAACCCAGTGAATAGATGTCGCTTCGTTCATCGACTTGTCGGTTACCCAGAGCCATCTCCGGAGCCATATAAGCAGGTGTTCCCGTTGTCGAGCCTTCGCGGGTCAGCTTTGTGTCCCCATCGAGGTCCGCACGGACCCTTTTGACAAGACCAAAATCCAGTACCTTCACAAAGTCACTGCTCAGACCCATAATACGACTGACGTGCAGGTTTGACGGCTTGATGTCTCGATGAATCAACCCACGCTGATGGGCCTCAGCTAACGATTGGGCGGCCTGCTCAAGTAGCCAAACCGTTCTCTCGGGTGGGAGTGGGCCAAAGCGCTTGACGAGACTCTCCAGATCTAAACCCTCCAGGTATTCCATGACGTAGTAAAAGACCCCTTCGTCGGTGACGCCAAAGTCGTAGAGTTGGACCGTATGGGGTGAGCGCAAACTTGCTGTGGCTTGAGCCTCGCGCTCGAACCGCCGTTTGACTGTCCTCATTTCTGTCTCATTTCCGTCACTCAGCATCTCCGCTCGGATTATCTTGATGGCTGCAGGTCGGGCCAGAAGGGTGTGTTTCGCTTTCCAGACCTCTCCCATGCCGCCGGTTCCGATCTGCTGCTGAAGCTCATACCTGCCCAGTTCCCTCTCTTTGGCGGCGGTGTGGCGGAGGGTGTGAATGATATGCGCTCCCAAAACAGAAAAAAGGACTCCAATCGCCAGAACCAGCACTGAGTAGCTGAACGGCTCCATCGATCGGGTGTCTGCGGTGATCTGCTCAACCATCGGGTGACCCCACCATAGATAGAGGCTGAGTAGCAGCGGCGTCACAGCCATGGGAGAGATGACTGCTAAGGCTCGCTGCCAGGTGTTGGGGATAAACATTCCATACATGACCATCAGGAGAAAGAAGCTCTGGGGAATCTGATCGATTGCAACACTCGTGATCACTACATCGCCCCGCTCAGCGAACATTACGACGGCGAGATAATGGACCCACGCAAGATAAGCTAGTGAAGTTCCGAAAATCACTAACTCCAGCCATCGCAGCTGCGTGTGAGAGAAGTCGAATTGGCTCCGCAGAAGGAGGATGCCTACACCGAGGATGATGAGTGGGGTGATTTGAACCCAAATGAACGAGTACTCAAGCAGGAGGCTGCGAACAAAGAACAGACTGTGTCCTAGAAGAGACACCGCAGAGATGGCAAGAAGACGCGTTCTCAGAATAGACCGATTCTGGGCAATGAGTTCCTGGGTTGCAGCCCCCACCAATCCACCGCGACAACAAAACAGTCTGTGCAGGGGAGTCCGGGAGTCCTCGGGTCGAGAGGCTTCCGATTCTACCTCTGAAGGTACGTTCGTCAGTCTCCGGTTACTTCCAGTACTCGTGTCTTCAACTGGTTTGTTCATCGCACTTTCCCATATCCTGGACCGGCTGTTCTCCAGAGTCAAATCCTTGTCATTTGCCTTTAGTTCATTCGCCGCCAGAAACAGAAAGACCAGTCGTTTCAGACTCCTCGGCTTAGGTTCGACGCGGTGAAACAGGCTCTAGAATATGACGCAGGCGGACCGTGGCAGCAATCAGCCGAACGCATCGACGGGGTTGGGGGTAGCTTGCTTGTACGGGTAGGAAAAGGCGTCTTGTGGATCGTAGCAATTGTTCTATGCATATGGCACCCTCGTGCACGTTATAAGTATTCTTAGCCTCACGGGCTTCGCTT
>JACZXR010000592.1 GCA_022571535.1 Deltaproteobacteria bacterium
GATGGGGTTTCCAAAGGGGAGAAGCGGACGCTCTCCCCTTTGGTCGAACACGGGGATTCAAACCCCGTGTTCGATATAACTTGATTGGCATGAACCATATCCTAGCAGTCTCTTGACTTCCTCAGCTCGTTCTTTGATCTCTTGGAATTCTTTCTCGTTCACAGTCCACCCCCATCAGTAAAATCAGTCCTCGATTCCGCAAAAGGAGTGCCAGCCTGTAACCATGTGATTTTTGGGAGATTCTTATTTTCGACAGCCTGTGAGTTATGCCAATTTTGCAAATTATCTCTCAAATGCGTTTAAATAGAGCTTTATTGAGAATTTCTTGAAGAAAGCGAAACGGTCGCAAAATTTTCTCCTCGTTGAGCCATTATTGGCCCATGTCCTATACCATCCCGTAGTTGAATAAAATACAGGTAAGCGGGTAAGGGTAGAGGGTTATAAAAGGCTGTCTCATGCCACCCTTATAATGGGAAGGGGGGGTTAAAAGAAAAGGGGGGAGCGCTGGTAGTCTTAGAATAGAATTGTGGAGCCGACCGGGATCGAACCGGCGACCTCTTTAATGCCATGTAAAATCTTTCCGTGCCTATAGCTTCAAACTTTCTAAAACACCCAACAACTTTAAGGCTTATCAGTCAACCTTCCTGAAAGTTTCGGGGAGGTCTCTGCACAAGTACACGGACAGAAGGCGGTACAGTGACCGAGTCCGTTTGCTTCGTAGACCGACCAATGAGGGGCATGGTCGTTTGCAAGGAAAGCAAAAGGTCCGTTCTATCCGCCTAGATATAAAGGGACAAGTATCAGTATCTCCAAGTCACCTATGTATCAGCAACTCCAAGTCAGTATCCTAGTGGAAAACTGAACAAGGAGCTAAGATGGCGAAAAAAGTTCTACCGAAAAGAAGTGCCACGACATAGTGGTCGCTCTCCGCAAGGGTGCCTCGATGCGCTCGGTGGCACGCCAGTTTGGTTTTAGCCTCCTCACCGTCCAGAGGTGGGTTCAGCGAGCTCAGGACTCTCGTCTTGACCGAGTGGAGTGGCATAACCGCCCTGCCGGTCCCCACCGGGCAGCTAATCGTGTGGCACGGGCTATGGAGGATTTGATACTGAATCTCAGGCAGCAACTGCGTGACCACAGCGACCTCGGAGAATTTGGCGCGGCCGCCATCCGCCGCGAACTGCTCCAGCAAAACACCTCTGATGTCCCGTCGCTGCCAACCATTAACCGGATCCTCCGAAGATACGGAGCCTTCGATGCCCACCGTCGTGTGCGCCGTCCCCCGCCACCGCGTGGCTGGTATCTTCCCGATGTGGCCGCAGAACATGCCGAACTCGACCAGTTCGACACCGTCTCGGGTCTGGTCATTCGAGGAGGCACTGAAGTAGAAGTCCTCAATGCCATCTCCCTCCACGGCGGCCTTGTGGGTTCGTGGCCATACCCTGTGATCCTTGCAATAACTGTCAGAGAGGCCCTGCTGGAGCACTGGTGCGTCTGGGGATTGCCTACCTATGCCCAGTTCGACAACGATACGATCTTTCAAGGTCCCCACCAATACCCCGATGTCATCGGCTCAGTTATCCGTCTATGCTTGAGTCTCAGTGTTGTGCCGGTGTTTGCACCACCCCGTGAGAGCGGTTTCCAGGCCGCTATCGAGAGTTTCAACGGACGCTGGCAGGCCAAGGTCTGGGCTCGATTCCAGCATGAGTCGTTGGAGGCCCTCCAGAGTCGTTCCACCAAGTACGTCATAGCGTGTCGTAAAAAGGCTGCGGTAAGGATGGAGGCTGCCCCAGAGCGTCGACTCTTTCCCGAAAGTTGGCAACTGAATCTTAAATCTCCTCTGAAGGGTAGTATCATTTTCCTTCGTCGTACAACCGAGCAAGGGAAGGTCCATCTCCTCGGCCACACCTTCGAGCTTGATCCAATGTGGCCCCATCGGTTGGTTCGCTGCGAGGTGGATCTCGACGCCAAATTCATCTCTTGCTACGCCTTGCGACGACGTGAGCCCCATTGGCAGCCTCTGTTGCGACAAATACCTTATGTGCTGCCACAAAAACGGTCTAAAAAGTGACTTGGAGTTGCTGATACATGTCATTGAATCATCTTTTAACTGACTTGGAGTTGCTGATACATGTCCTATAAAGGCTTATTTTTCCACTGTCCGTGTTCTGTCCGAGTCATTTGAGTGTTTGCTGAGCATCTAAGGGCAAAAAAACAAAGG
>JACZXR010000080.1 GCA_022571535.1 Deltaproteobacteria bacterium
GTTCGTGACAGACAATGTCCTACAACAACCAACCGCGGAATGCTCCAAAAGACACCCCCCCCATAAATCAAAAACTAACCAAACATATTTTAAATTTTCCGTTGAATTTGGGTTATGGTATCGGATAAACGATGACTCGCCCTATGGAATAGCGCTTCGGGCGAACAACTCAATCTTGGTCGAGTCAGTATTCCACGGGGCGAGCCGCAAAGGCGCAAAGGACGCCAAGAACAAACAAGAGTAGAAACCCGAAATCCGAAGTCCGAAACAAATCCAAATGACAAAAATACAAATGTCATAAACAGCCTGGCTTTTACAATCGTTGTTTGAGAACTTTAGACTTCGATATTGTTTCGAGCTTCGATATTCGAAATTCGGATTTGATTCTTTGCACCTTGGTGTCTTGGCGCGAAAAACTTTGTTGAAGTCGTTCTGTTGAACATTTTATCGGTAAGAATCTATCAGCCACGGGATATGCTAAAAATCTATATCTCAAGGATTTTTGGATAACGGGTGAGGTTCCGGTTACCATTCGAAGTCACCAAGACAGCATCCTCCAAACGTACCCCACCCATCCCTATATAGTATAGCCCAGGCTCCACCGTCACCACATGTCCTGCCCTGAGCGTAGAACCTCCCACGCCAATTCGCGGAGATTCATGGATATCGAGGCCCAACCCGTGTCCGGTCCCGTGGAAAAAACCCTGCATCCGGCCGTTGATCTTCCCTGTTGAAAAGCCCCTCTCCCTGAAAAGGCCGAGGATCTTTTCGTGGATGGAGGAACCTTGAGCCCCATCGCGGATGAGCTGAAAGGCGATCTCCTGTCCTCGGCGCACAGCCTCGTAGGCCTCTCTCAGACGCCCCGCGGCTCTCCCGCGCACCAGAGTGCGGCTGAGATCGCCAAAATATCCAGTCTTCTGCGAGCGGGGAAAAATGTCGAAAATAATCGAGGTGTGGGCCCTGAGAGGGCCATGGCCTTCATTGTGTGGATCACAGCACTGATTCCCGCAGGAGATGATGGTATGACTCGGGACCCACCCCTGAGCCATCATGGAGGTGTTCACGATGGACTTGACCGCCTCAGACGTAAGTCGTCGTCCACCCAGATAGAGGTAACGGTCTTTACCGATCTTGGCCCTTTTCAAGGCCTTGATCCCGGCCTCCAGTCCCATCTCGGCAACGCGAATGGAGTCCTGGATGTTTTTCACTTCCACCGGGTTCTTTTTCTCCCGGTCATCAAAAAACGGGTCTTTCTTCACCGCCACCGAGAATCGCCTCAACCTCAGGTCATCGGCAAGGAGAACCGGGAAATTTGCCGGAACAACAAGTGAACGGATCCTCCTCTCTCTAAAAACAAGCTCCAGAACATCCCCCGTAGAGACCGTTTTCTTACCTTGCCGTTGCAGTCGCCTCTGGAATTCGGACAGCGAAAGGATAGAATCCACGCTGGCTTCCTTTTTCGCACGATCGATCTCCAGGTCGCTCATAACGATAGTCTTTCTCCCCCCGTCCTCAAAAAAAATGAATGGATCGGGGACAAAGAAACCGGTCGCATAGAGCATATTGGAATCCCCTTCGCTTGCTGCCATAATCAGAGAGGTTCTCTTGCGAGTGGGTCGTTTTTTCCGAGTGGACATTTCTTACCCTTCCTCCTCTTAGGCTTGCGACTCCAGTGCAATAAAGGAGATACTCAATGTCTCTTGAGGGCTATTAGAGGAACACTGACAAACTTCACCGAATGATGTAAAACAATTCTAAGCTACCAACTTAGTTACCAAATCTCAAGGTATGATCCAGGCTCGGCCATTCTTTGTTTTCTGTTGACAGCAGACTCTCTTTTTGTGTTTATTAATCAAGGCCTTTGATAAAGGAAGGGGACTGAGAAAATTCCCTACATGGCACTCGTAACTTCCTCAGGAAGATCGTTACTTAAGGGGCTTGTCTAAATGGCAAAGAAATACAATCTGGATAAATTAACTGAGATAAGCCTCAAGGCTGAATCGGGAGGCGGAGAAGACAAAATCCGTCGCCAGCGAGAGATTGGAAAGCTTCTGGCCCGGGAGAGGATCGAGATTCTTCTAGACCACGGCAGTTTCGTGGAACTGGATCGGTTCAGGACCCATGACTGCTATGACTTCGGCATGGAAACAAAGAAGATCCCGGGAGATGCCGTGGTCACCGGTTATGGGTTTATTGAGGGGAGAACGGTCTATGTTTTCTCTCAAGATTTCACTGTCTTTGGAGGGAGCTTAAGCGGTACGGTAGCAGAGAAGATTTGTAAGGTTATGGATTTGGCCCTAAAAAATGGGGCTCCTATTATCGGTATCAATGATTCTGGAGGGGCACGTATTCAAGAGGGGGTAGTGAGCCTCGCGGGCTACGCGGATGTCTTCTTGAAAAATGTGATGGCCTCTGGTGTGATTCCCCAGATCTCAGCTATTATGGGACCCACCGCCGGCGGAGCGGTTTATTCACCGGCGATCACCGATTTTATCTTCATGACGAAATTGAACAGTTACATGTTCATCACCGGTCCAGACGTGATTAAAACAGTCACCCACGAGGAAGTCTCGAAAGAGGAGCTGGGGGGCGCAAAGACCCATAATACCAGGAGCGGCGTGGCCCACTTTTTGGCGGAAGGTGAAAAGGAGTGCCTCCTGATGATGAGGGAACTGATGGGTTTCTTGCCCAGCAATAATCTGGAGGAGCCTCCCTTCCATCCAACCGACGATGACCCACTGAGACGTGAGGGAAAACTTAAACAGCTCGTTCCGGACAATCCAAATCGTCCCTACGACATGAAAGAGATCATCCGTGCCGTTGTGGATGAGGGGTACCTCTACGAGGTCCAGCGGGATTTTGCTCCTAACATCGTGATCGGATTTGCCCGTCTGGCAGGATGGTCAATCGGGATTGTGGCGAATCAGCCGGCTCATCTGGCCGGTTGCCTAGATATCGATGCAGCGGTCAAGGCTGCTCGTTTTATCCGGTTCTGCGATTGTTTTAATATTCCACTGGTGACCTTTGTCGATGTCCCAGGATTTTTACCTGGTAGTGCCCAGGAGTACGGAGGGATTATCCGCCACGGCGCGAAGCTCCTTTACGCCTACGCCGAGGCCACGGTTCCCAAGATCACCGTCATCACTCGAAAAGCATACGGTGGTGGTTACATCGTGATGTCGAGCAAGCATTTGCGTGGCGACATCAATCTGGCGTACCCTACAGGGGAGATCGCGGTCATGGGCCCAGAGGGGGCCATCAATATTGTGTTCCGCGACCAACTGGAAAAGGCCCCAGATCCGGAAAAGACCAGAGTAGAACTGGCGGAGTCTTACCGCCAGACCTTTGCCAATCCGTTCAAGGCCGCAGAGCTGGGATATCTGGACGCAGTGATCCCACCAGAGGAGACACGCCCCACCCTAATCCGTTCCCTAGAGATGCTGAAAAAGAAGCGGGACAGCAACCCAGCGAAGAAACATGGCAACATACCCCTGTAACAGGAGGACTGAGATATGAGGACTGAGGTCCGAGTGGGAAGTGCTCAGTCCTGGGGACTCGTAACTCAGTCTTGATGGTATGTTTAAGCGCATCCTGATTGCCAATCGAGGAGAGATTGCCGTCCGCATTATTCGCGCCTGCCGGGAGCTGAATATTGAAACCGTAGCGGTTTACTCCGAGGCCGATCGCCACGGCCTGCACGTGAAGTATGCGGATTACGCCTACCTCATTGGACCGCCTCCTTCTACACAGAGCTACCTGGCACCAGAGCGCATTCTCGAAGTGGCAAAAAAAAGCGGCGTGGAGGCGATCCATCCGGGGTACGGCTTTCTTGCCGAAAACGGCGATTTTGCCCGCAGATGTCTCCAAGGCGGGTTCGTCTTCATCGGCCCTTCGCCCGAGGTCATCGATCAGATGGGAGATAAGGTAACGGCCAGGGCAATCATGAAGGCCGCAGGGGTTCCCGTCGTTCCGGGATCAGTGGAGGTCCTGAACTCAGAGGAGGAAGTTTTGCAGATCGCCGAGACCATTGGTTATCCCTTCATGTTAAAGTCGGTCGCCGGCGGAGGTGGAAAGGGGCTGAGATTAGTCCGCTCTGCCGGAGAGATCCGTTCAGCCTATCGTGCAGTCCGCTCCGAGGCCTCTTCTTCCTTTGGTGACCCTCGACTCTACATGGAGAAATACCTCGAAAGGTGCCGCCACGTGGAAGTCCAGATCCTTGCCGATCAATACGGCAAGGTAGTGCACCTCTACGACCGGGATTGTTCAATCCAGCGCCGCCATCAAAAGATCATCGAGGAGTGCCCGGCCCCTTCCCTAGATGACAGGACACGGCGAAATATTAGTCGGGCTGCTGTCCAAGGAGCCAAGGCGGTTCACTACGTAGGGCTCGGTACACTAGAATTCCTGCTGGACCAAGAGAAAAACTTTTATTTTTTGGAGATGAACCCTCGCCTTCAGGTGGAGCACACGGTTACCGAGAGCACCACAGGGATCGATCTAGTCAAGATCCAGATCGAGGTGGCAGCGGGAGGGCGCCTTCCCTGGCCCCAGCGCCGAATCAGGTTGACAGGTCACGCTATCGAGTGTCGGATCTATGCCGAAGATTCGGAGGCGGATTTCATGCCTTGCCCGGGAAAGATTGAGGGATTGAGGCTACCCGAGGGCTTTGGTGTGAGAAACGACTGCGGGGTTTACGAAGGTGCCGAGATCTCGATCTATTACGATCCGATGATCGCCAAGCTCATTGTATGGGGAGAGAGTCGGATAGAGGCCATCATCAGAATGCGCCGAGCGCTACGCGAGTACCAGGTCCGAGGAATTAAGACAAACATCTCGTTCCATCAATGGATTATGCGACACCCGCGCTTCATGGCAGGCGACTTTGACACGGCTTTTGTCGAAGACGAGCGCCGATTCATGGCAAAGGAAGACCTTTTCCCTCACAGGCATGTGGCCCTGGCATCGGCAGCTATTGCTGCCCTTTACCGAGAACAGAAGCTGGCAGTGCGGCGTCTAGAAAGAGGTGCAAGCGAAAAATCCGAATGGCGAGAGACCGGAAAGAGAGAATCGTTGCGCCTGGTTTCCGGCATGCAGGCCTCAATGAAGAAGTGGTAGGAAAACTTTAAAGGGACAGACCGTGGCATTCATCGCAAAGCTGGGTGACCAAACATACACCGTAGAAATTGAGGAAGTCGACAGGTCCCTCTACCGCATTGCGGTTGACGGCAACGAGTTTCTTGTTGACGGGAAGAAGACGGGACAAAACAATTACTCCTTGATCATTAACCACCGCTCATTCGAGGTGGACGTGGATATCTCAGAAGACGAGTACAGGATCTTGGTAGACGGCAGGAGCTACCACATTCACCTTGTGGATGAGCGCCGGATTCGCCTGGGCGGTTTTCAGCCGGGAATTCAATTCCAGGGAAGGCAGGAGGTCACAGTCCCTATGGCAGGAAAGGTTATCGCCGTCATGGTTGCCGAAGGGGATCAGGTAGAGAAAGGCCAGGGGTTGGTTATCGTGGAGGCCATGAAGATGGAGAACGAGGTTCGATCTCCCATCAGCGCTGAGATAAGAGAGGTCAGGATCAAGTCTGGTCAGTCCGTAGAGGCGGGGGAAACCCTTGTCGTCGTAGAATAGGTCCTCGAACACCTGTTGCGCAAAACAATTTTCTTGTCACCTCAAATCTTTCGTGTTATACGCAGCGCCTAAGGTACTTATTTCTTAAATTAGAGAGAGGCTTTGATGGGCATTTCCTATACGCCATCCAAAATATTTCTCACCAAAGGGGTTGGCAAACACAGAGAGAGGCTTGCAAGTTTTGAGATGGCTCTGCGCCACGCGGGAATTGCGCAGTGCAACCTGGTGCGGGTCACAAGCATCCTACCCGGCAACTGCAAGCTGATATCCCGAGAGGAAGGGCAAAAGCTTCTGACCCCGGGGCAGGTCGTGTTTTGCGTTATCAGCGACAACGCCACCAATGAACCCCATCGCCTCATTGCCGCTTCCGTCGGCGTCTCCATCCCCAATGACCCCGCCAAGTACGGTTATCTCTCAGAGCATCACAGCTTCGGGGAGACCGAAGAAAAGGCGGGGGACTACGCAGAAGACCTGGCCGCTTCAATGTTGGCAACGGTCCTCGGCGTGGACTTCGATCCCAACACGAGCTACGACGAGCGCAAAGAGGTCTGGCGTCTGAGCCAGGAAATCGTCGTTACCCGCAACGTCGCCCAGTCGGCCATTGGGGACAAGGATGGGCTCTGGACCAGTGTGGTCGCAGGGGCCATATTTGCAGACTGATGTCCGAATTCTGAATGTTTATTCAATGTAAACCCCGCCTCTTGAGGCGGGCACAAAGCCGATGGGGTTTCCAAAGGGGAGAAGCGGAAGCTCTCCCCTTTGGTCGAACACGGGGATTCAAACCCCGTGTTCGATATTACTTGATTTCACAATGCTATTCCGAGGATGAGCCGTCTTTCCGTCGAGCGAAATAGGCCACGGCGATGCTGACGCTGTAAAGGCCAGTGAGGGGCAGGGCGAGAAGGACCTGTGAGACAATATCGGGCGGCGTCAGAACTGCCGCCAAGCAAAAGATGACAAGAATGGCATAGCGGAACTGGCGTATCAGAAAATGGTGGTCAATGAGCCCGATGCGTGCAAGGAAGAAGGCAAGGACTGGCAGTTCAAATACAACGCCAAAGGCCAGGAGCAGCTTTGAGGAAAACGTAAGGTACTCACTGATCCTAATGGCAGGCCGCACGTCGATGCTCTCATAGGTTTTAAGAAGAAACCCATAACCCACCCGGAAAATCACCTCGTAGCAAAACCAAGCCCCCAAGAGGAAAAAAAAAGTCCCGAAGAAGACAAAGGCGCGGGCATAGTGTATCTCATGCTCGAACAGGCCCGGAACCACAAACTGCCATATCTGCCACAAGAGAACCGGAAGGGACAAGAAGACAGAGCCAACGAAGGCGACCTTAATCTTGACGAAAAATGCCTCCGAGACCCCTGTGCCGATAAGGCCAAGACCTTGAACCTCCAGGCTCAACAGAGGGGCGGTCAAGATGGAAAAGATGAACTCCGAGATGGAAAAGCAACCCACGAAAGCAACTATCAATGCCAGACCGCACTTGATCAGGCGGGACCGTAACTCCTCCAGGTGGGCGGTAAAAGACATCCTGGCATCGCCAGCCTGCCCTCTACCCGGATTCCTTGTCACTCTCTTTCAATGGGTTGGATGAAGTGGCTGCGCTGGGTTTAGTCGATTCTGTCTTTTCTTCCGGAGAAGGGTCGTCGCCAGACTCCAACGAGCCTGTAGCGTCTTCGATATCATCTTCTACCTGGCGGAACTCTTCTTTCAGCTTGTCCGTGGCCCGGCGAAATTCGCCCATGCCCTTTCCTAGAGCACGCGCAATCTCCGGAAGTCTCTTGGGACCTAACACGATCAAGGCCAAGGCAAGGATCAATATCAACTCCGGCATTCCGATACCGAACACTTTAGGCCTCCTGATAATTTTAAATAATTCATTCCGGACTGTTTCGCAAGCGCCCCTGTCCTGGTCCGATCACCGCGCACAGGACCAAAAGGGTTTACCCCGTACCACAGAACGCCCCGTGCGTATGCGCGGGGATGAATGTTCCGGAGTCCCCGCAAGGGCAGTGCCCCAAAGCCACGGGCGTAAGCCCGTGGTACGGGGTTTACACCAATCCACTAGAGGTGGTAGATAAACCAATCATCATGGCCCGTTCTGCAGTAGTCATTGATCCAGAATTCTTGAAGCATGAGCCCGGCCAATCTCATCCTGAGCGCCCAGAGCGCCTCAAGGTCCTTCTGGATTTAACCAGAGGACTCCATGGGGGCGATTTGCAAATCCTCCCCCCCAGGCCGGCGAAGAGAGAGGAAGTCCGGTCCTCCCACAGCAGCGACTACATTGACCTCATCCGCGCTACCTCAACGACCAACCGTTATGCCCTGGATGGGGATACGGTCACCTGTGCGGACTCCTTCGGCACTGCCCTACTGGCCGTAGGTGGGTTCTTAAGGCTTCTGGACTCGGTAGCCGCCTCTGATTTCCGAAATGGCTTTGCCCTGGTTCGCCCACCCGGCCATCATGCCATGAGAGACCGCGCCATGGGCTTTTGCCTCTTCAACACAATGTCCATCGGCGCCCATCATCTGAAGCGCGTTTACGGTGCCAACCGCATCCTGATCGTGGACTGGGACGTACACCACGGGAACGGGACCCAGGACAGTTTCT
>JACZXR010000593.1 GCA_022571535.1 Deltaproteobacteria bacterium
GTCTGCAATCTCGTAGACCGCTTTCAGCGGATCGGTGATCTGGTAATACAGTACAGCGTCTACTTCCATGGTGACGTTGTCACGGGTAATTACGGAGCTGGGCGGAAAGTCCATTACCTGTTCGCGCAGGTCCACGTAACTGGTTATCCGCTGCCGCATCACAAACGGTCGAATCTTGTCTAAGTACGGCCAGATGAAGTTGATGCCACTGTGAGCCAATTTGTGGAACTTTCCCAACCGTTCCACCATCTTAACCGTGGCTTGCTCAACGATCATGACGCCTTTGGCGGCCGTAATCAGAGCCACAATGATCAGAATACCGACAATCAATCCACTTGCCATATCCATAGCACCCTCCTAAAGTAGTTTAACTTTCGCTTTGTTCCCAACGATCTCAAGCACTTCGATTTTGGATCCCTCAGTGATCTCCATGTCGTCCGCACAGAAAGCAGACCACACCTCACCCCCTATTTTCACCGAGCCGGGCTTGAGGCCCCCCTCGATGGTCTTGACTACGATCCCGTTACGGCCTTTCAAGGCCTCAATGTTTGTGGCGATGTTTGCCTGGCTTCGGAACAGAACACTTCGCAACACCGTGCGCGAAAACACGAGCAAGAGAAACGAGCTAACGAGAAAGGTGCCGATCTGAATCGCCTGTGGCACCTGCAGCCAGGCCAACAAAGAAGCCAGGAGCGCCCCCACTGCGAACCAGAGGAGAAAGAATCCGGAGACGAAGATCTCTGCCGCCGCCAAGACGAGGCCCAAAATGAGCCAAACGTGCCACGTGCGAAATTGCTTGAACCAGCTCCGCACATCCCAACGTTGCGCGGATCGATCCTTTGTAATCAGTTCAAGCCCGTACATCTGTAAGAGCTGTTCGAGATCGTCACTTTGGGCCGCTGCCAGCTTGAGGGCCAACGCCTCCTGAGTAGTTAGCGTTAGCAGCTTACCCTTCTCTATCACTCCGGGGACAACCACATCCACATCCACCATAGCTTCCGCTAGCGCGGTGGGATGATCCCGGCTCTCCGCAGTTGCCTTCATCTCTTTTCGGAAGTAGCTGATCGCCTTTTCCCCTAGCGGTTTTGGGCCCTCTGCAGTGAATCGCACCGGGGTAGCTGCCCCAATCGTGGCGCCGGGGGTCATGACTATGTCGTGCGCTGCCAGGGATATCAGCGCACCAGCGGAGATGGCGCGCTTATTGATGAAAGCGATAGTGCGCAAATCCGCATTCAAAAGCGCATCCCGTATCTTGACGGCTGCGTCCAGTCTACCGCCGAAGGTATCAACCTCGACAATGACTACCTCTGCTCTGGCCGCCGTTGCGTTCTCCAATCCCTTTCGAATACGCCTCGCAAGCCGACTGTTGACCTCGCCTTTAACAAGAATCAAGTATGCCTTCGCCGTCGCTGTTTTTTGGCCGACAGTCGGTTGCGCCTGTTCAGTGTTGTCACCAGCCGCACGCGAACTGGCAGCGCCCAGTCCCAAAAGACTTGCCACAACGGCACAGACAAGCAAATGATAGGAAATTCCTTTTGAAGCATGATCACCGAGACTCACAAATTCTCCGTGCGACCACATGCCAGACCGCATCCGAAGACCCAAGCGGCTGCCGGATAGAGCTGGACTGCCCCCTAATTGCCGTTTGGGGTGGACAATATCCGATAACGTGCAGTTATGTCAACTCGACTGACAGGACCTGTAGGCTCCGCAGCCCAGGCTTATTCCACAGCACAGCGGACTTTAATTCCCTCTCAAGACGCAATTAATCGACGCTTTAATTGAGTCCTACGCAGCTTATTGTCGGATTAGTTCTTTAACCACATCCCCCTTTGGGGCTGTCAATCTGAGATTTTGCTTGTGCCCAGTGGCTATGAAGAGGACTAAGATGATTGACGATCCCTGTAAAAACGGCCCTTTCAGCTCCTTACCCCCTCGGCCTGCTTAGCCATGGCTCGTTAGATTTCTTGAGGCAGATCGATGTGCTTCAGCTCCACCAGGACTACCTTAGATCCCCCCCGGATCGGTCTGAGCATCAAGTATTTCTTGAAGGCGGCTGTTAAATCCTTTCACGGGCAGCCAGAAGTTCATCCAGCTCGACCTGTCCACAGACACTTCTAAGGGTTACTTGGGCTAGCTGGGAGGTGGCAAAGAGAAAGCTTTCCACATCGCGAATGCCCCTATTGGCGTCTATAACCCTGAAGTACAGA